>NZ_JHXG01000010.1:0-204499 GCF_000621825.1 Xylanibacter brevis P6B11 | reverse complement strand
GTTGTTTTTCCTCCCTCCCTTGGGAGGGATGGGGAGGGGTCTTGTCTTGTTTTTCCCCTCCCATGTAGGGGAGGGGTCGGGGGTGGGGTCAGTGTTGTTCTAACTGCAAATGGAGATACAGACCCCACCCCCAGCCCCTCCCCTTGAAGGGAGGGGAGTGGCTACGTTGTCAACCAACTCCCTCCCCTTGGGAGGGATGGGGAGGGGTTCCTAATTCATACAACTCGCCACGCCGAGGCTAGTAGCGATTGCCGTGAGCACGGCGATGATGGTCTGCACAATAAATTTCCAAGTTTCAATTTTGTTTTTCATAGCAATAAAAAAAATTAATAGTTGAGAACTGAGAACTGAGAGGTGTTGCGCCTACGGTGCAAACTCAACGATGAGAGTAAAAGCGCCCCTCCCTACAGGGAGGGGAACGGGGGTGGGTCTGTTAGTCCTCATTCTCCTCATCCTCCTCCTCTTCCTCGCTGCTATACTTCTCCTGCTCTTTCAGTCGGATGCCGTTGAGCATGGATTTGATGCGGTGGTTGTCCACGATGCGCGTCTCGGGCTGGAAGAGGATGCGTACCGACTTGATGTTGTTGGCGGTGAAGTCCTTCGCTGTTTCGGCTCCTACGGTGTTGATAGTCACCTTGAAGGCACCGATGCCGTCGAGCACCACGCGACCACCCTGAATGAGCTTCTGGTTCATCACCTCGCTCAGCTCGCAGAGCACGGCCTTCACATCAGATTTCTTGACAGATGCGTTGCGCTGGATCTCGTCGGCCAGCTGGTCGGTGGTCACGTTCTCGCTCACCACGGCACGTGCGTACCACTTGCCAAACATCTTTGAGTTTTTCACTACGTTCTGATACTTTTTGAATCGCATAATTTGTGTGTGTTTTTTGATGGTTAATACTTCCGCCTTTGGGCGGTTTTTGTCTCGTCACTCTTGGCCTGCAGAAGTGGTGCTTTGGGGCCCTGATAGCGCCACTTCCATCTCTCAGCCGGCGTCCTTTGGCGGAGTGGGGGTGTGTGATGTTTTAATTCACGATGCAAAGATACAACACTGGTTTTGCGGTTTACGAATACTTTGGCAAGAAATCGAAAAAAAATATGGGGAGGGCAACTTTTCTAGGGTAGTACAAAAGCGCTGCACTGTTGCAGTGTTGCAGTTCTCGAAAGGGAGTGTATATACTCGAAAAATACTTCTATATTTATATATAAATATAGAGTTAAATTTTGATATATACAGTAGTTGTTTTTATAACTGCAACGCTGCAACGCTGCAACACGAGAGCTATCTTGAAACCTGAAACCAGCCACTTTGTGGCACGTGTAATCGTGAGGCATATTTGTGTCTTGTTTAACACTTTAACTGGTTGATTCTTATTATCCACCGTCCGTGAGGATAGTGGACTTTTTAATGTATGCGAAATTATGATTAAATAATGATAAAATAGTTGACTGGATTATTGCTATTCTCGGATTTATTTTGTATCTTTGCATGCCGTAATTATATAGAGGAAGAGAAAGTATGAGCGAAAATATAGAGAAGAGGGTAAATCCGTTTTTTGAGGACTATAAAACACCTCACGATGCGGTGCCTTTTGATCGTATCCGTCTGGAGGATTATGAAGAGGCCTTTATGGAGGGAATACGACGTGATAACGAGCAGATAGACAAGACCATCAACAACCCTGCCAAGCCGACCTTTGACAATACGATTATCAATGCCGAAGAAGAGCGTGAAGGCTATTACGATCTGTTGGATAGGGTATCGACCGTGTTCTTCAACCTGCTGAGCGCTGAGACCAACGACGAGATGGATGCGCTGGCACAGAAGATGCAGCCCATATTGACACAGCATGCCAACGATGTGCGACTGAATGAGCGATTGTTTGAACGTATAAAATATGTGCATCGCCATCACCGAAAACTGACACCTGAGGAAAAAAGATTGTTGGACTCTACATATGATGGCTTCGTGCGTAGTGGCGCACTGCTTGACAAGGCTGGTAAAGAACGTCTGCGTCAGTTGACCGAGGAGGCCTCGCTGTTGTCGCTCCAGTTCTCACAGAACCTGTTGAAGGAGAATAAAGCCTTTAAACTTGTTATCACGGACCCCGCCCAGTTGGACGGACTGCCACAGTCGGCCATTGATGCTGCTGCATTGGCATGGAAAGAGGAAAATCCTGAGGCTATGGGCGAGGGATGGGTGTTCACGTTGGATGGCCCTTCCTACCAGCCATTTATGACCTATAGCACCCAGCGCGACCTGCGTGAGCAGATGTATATGGCCTACAACACCAAGTGTATTCACGACAACGAGCAGAACAACCTGGATATCTGTAAACGACTGGTGAACCTGCGTCGCGAGATTGCGCAGCTGTTAGGCTATAAGACTTATGCCGACTATGTATTGAAACATCGCATGGCTGGCAATGTGAAGAGTGTTTATCGACTCTTGAACGATCTGGTGGATGCTTACAAGCCAACAGCCTTGGAAGAACGCGACGAACTGCATAAGCTCTTTGAACGTCAGACATCAAAGGTCAAAGGACAGAAGCTGACGATGGAGCCCTGGGATGCCGCCTTCTATTCGCACAAGCTGAAGCTGAAGAAGTACAACCTCGATGCAGAGATGCTGCGTCCTTACTTCCAGTTGGACAAGGTGATTGACGGTGTCTTCGGACTGGCTAATCGTCTGTATGGCATCACTTTCAAAGAGAATAAGGATATCCCTGTATATCACCCCGATGTGAAAGCCTATGAGGTGTTTGATAAAGACGGTTCCTATCTGGCCGTGTTCTATGCCGACTTCCATCCCCGCAAAGGTAAGCAGGGTGCAGCCTGGATGACTGAGTATCAGGGACAGTATATCGACCGCAAGGGCGTCAATGTGCGACCTCATGTGTCGGTGGTGATGAACCTCACCAAGCCCACGGCCGAGAAACCTGCATTGCTGACGCTCGGCGAGGTGGAGACCTTCCTGCATGAGTTTGGACACTCGTTGCACGGCATGTTTGCCAATACCCGATTCGAGAGCCTCAGTGGTACTAATGTGTGGTGGGATTTTGTCGAGTTGCCCTCGCAGTTTATGGAGAACTACGCTGTAGAGAAAGACTTCCTCAGCACCTTCGCTTATCACTACCAGACGGGCGAGCCTTTGCCCGACGAGTTGATACGCCGCATCGTAAAGAGTCGCAACTTTATGGCTGCTACAGCTTGTCTGCGACAGGTCAGTTTCGGTCTGCTGGATATGGCTTATTACACCAAAAAAGATGCCTTCGACGAGGATATCATTCCCTTCGAGAAGAAAGCCTGGAAGAAAGCAATCATTGGTCGCCAGCGCACAGATACATGCATGACGGTGCAGTTCTCGCATATCATGGCAGGCGGCTATGCTGCAGGATACTATAGTTATAAGTGGGCCGAGGTGCTCGATGCCGACGCCTTCGCCGTGTTTAAGCGCCACGGCATTTTCGATCAGAAAACGGCACAGAGCTTCCGCGATAACGTCCTGTCGAAGGGTGGAACGGAAGATCCAATGACGCTCTATAAACGCTTCCGTGGAGGCGAACCAACCATCAACGCACTATTAAAGAGAAATGGAATCAAACGACAAACAAAGTAAACTGGACTCGCGCTACCTGCGCATGGCCCGCATCTGGGCAGAGAATAGCTATTGTACACGCCGAAAGGTGGGTGCACTGGTGGTGAAAAACAAAATGATCATCAGTGATGGCTACAATGGCACACCTACGGGTTTTGAAAATGTGTGCGAGGACGAGAACAACGTATCGAAACCCTATGTGCTGCATGCCGAAGCCAATGCCATCACCAAGTTGGCTCGCTCGTCAAACAACAGCGATGGTGCTACCATCTACATCACCGCATCGCCCTGTATCGAGTGTGCTAAGCTGATCATCCAGGCCGGCATTAAACGTGTGGTTTATGGTGAGAAATACCGTCTGACGGATGGTATCGAACTGCTCGAACGTGCAGGCATCGAGGTAGTATATCTTGGCGATTAGAATAAACAAGACAATGAACAGCAAAAATCGTTTTTCGCCCTTATGGCTGGCGCTAAGTGCCGTGGTGGGTATCTTCATCGGCACATTCTATGCCAATCACTTTTCGGGCAATCGACTGAACATTATCAACTCGGGCAGCAATAAGCTGAGCAACCTGCTCTACATCATCGATGATCAGTATGTGGACACCATCGATATGGCTGACCTCGTTGAGAAGGCTATGCCCATCATCCTTAGTGAACTGGATCCTCATTCGGTCTATATCTCGGCTAAGGATGTGATGACGGCCAATGACGACCTGCGTGGTTCGTTCTCGGGGGTAGGCATTGAGTTCACCATTCGTAACGATACACTACGTGTACAGAATGTTGTGAAGGATGGTCCTTCTGAGCAGGCTGGCGTGCTGGCAGGCGATAAGATCGTCACGGTCAATGACGAGACTTTCACAGGTAGTATTCTGACCAACGAAGAAGCCATGCACCGCTTGAAAGGTCCTAAGGGCACGAAAGTGAAACTGGGCATTATGCGCTATGGTGAGAACAAACTGCGTCAGATTACCGTGACTCGTGGTGAGATACCGATGAAGAGCGTCACAGCAGCCTATATGTTGGACGACGAGACGGGATATGTGAAAATCAAGAACTTTGGCGAGAATACTTATCCGGAAATGCTCGTGGCACTGGCCGAACTATCGCAAGAGGGTTTCCAACAGTTGGTTATCGACTTGCGCGGTAACACGGGTGGTTATCTGCAGTCGGCTGTACAGATTGCCAACGAGTTCCTACCAAAGAATCGACTCATCGTCTATACGCAGGGACGTCGTTCGCCCCGTCAGGACTATCGCAGTGATGGTCGTGGCAGCTACCAGAACATGCCGCTGGTGGTTCTTATCGACGAAGGCTCTGCCTCGGCCAGCGAAATTCTGGCAGGTGCCATTCAGGACAACGACCGCGGTACCATCATTGGCCGACGCTCGTTTGGTAAAGGATTGGTGCAGCAGCCCGTAGAGTTTAACGATGGCTCGATGATGCGACTAACCATTGCTCGCTACTACTCACCCTCGGGTCGATGCATCCAGAAACCCTATACCAGTGGTATGGACAGAAACTATGAGGAAGACCTTATGATTCGCTATCAGCATGGTGAGTTCTTCTCGCAAGACAGTATCAAGCATGATGGTCCGGAGTATCATACCAAGAACGGTCGTGTGGTTTATGGTGGAGGCGGTATCACACCAGATATCTTCGTTCCTGAGGACACCACCCACTACACGTCGTACTATAAGGAGGCTACCATGTCGGGACTCATCCTGCAGTTCGGCTATGACTATACCGATGAGAACCGCGCTAAGTTGCGCGAATACGACGACGTGCTGTCGCTGGCAAAATTCCTGCGCCGACAAAATATCGTGGATAAGTTTGCGACCTATGCCGACAAACACGGATTGAAGCGCCGCAACCTGATGATTCAACGCTCGTTCAAACTGCTGGAACAGTTTGTTGAGAGCCGCATCATCTACAATATGCTTGACGAGGAGTCGTGGTTGAAATATCTCAACCAGAACGATCCCGCCATTCGCGAGACACTCCGCGTATTCAAGGAGGGAAGCGCCTTTCCAAAGGCTGAATAGGAAATGAATAGGTGATTAAAGTGGGGGCTTGGCATCCATTTTAATCACCTATTTTGTTTTCGCTAGAAAAGACTATAAGTTTCACTAATTACAAGTAATAGATAAGTAATGACTAAAACATTCATGTGGTGCGTGCTCTTCAGCATGGCACTATCCTTACCATCACAAGCGCGAAAGGCTTTACGCACCGTGAACATTGAAATCACACCGCAGCACGACTCGTCGTTCTGTGTTGGTAGTCATCCTGCAGTCGCCTTCAACTGGGACCATGCTCGTTCGCTGTTGACCATCGGAGAAAGCGCTGCACCAGTAGCTCCAGTGCGCTATTCCATCAGTTGGAAAGGACTGCCAGCCCAGGCTACGGTCCGTTATACGGGCGAACAGCAGTCGCTCCGGTTGTATGACTATATGCCTGCACGTGCCGAGTATTTCTCGTGGATTAACAATACCAACGAGGGTGCCGATGAGCAACAGACGTTGGTAAACCTCAACTATTTTCAGTGGTTGAAGAATACCTATGGCATGCAGCTGGATATCTACGCCTTCGACGCAGGCGCAGTTGACGGCAGTCGCTGGTATGGCACCATGGACAGTGAACGTTTCAAGACCCATTTCCCTCATAGCTTTGATGTCATTAACGAGAAGGCCAACCGCATGGGAACACGTATGGGGCTTTGGGGAGGTCCTGACGGTTTTGGACAGACACCAGCAACAGCTGAAGCTCGCAAACAGATGCTTGCAGACTTGTGTCGTAAGTACGGCTGGGCACTGTTTAAGTTTGATGCGGTCTGCGGTCCTTTGCAACCATCGCATGCTGCCGACTTTGCCGATATGTTAGGTCGTTGTCGCAGTTATTCGCCTGACCTCATCCTCTTGAACCACCGACTGGGACTGGCTGAGGCCGACAGCTACGCCACCACACAGTTGTGGGAAGGACGTGAGAGTTATACCGATGTGAACTCTACCAACTGGCAGACGGCTCCGCATCATCGTGCCGGGGCCATGAGTCGTACGTTGGTACCCGAACTGCGTCGCACGGTCGAGGATCATGGCGTCTGCCTGTCGTCGTGCCTCGATGGTTGGGACGATGAGTTGGTGCTCAGTGCCTTTGGCCGCAACTTGGTGTTGGCTCCTCAGATATATGGTAACCCCTGGCTCTTGCGTGACGAAGAACAGGCCCGCATGGCGCGCTTGTTTAATATCCATCGCCATTATGCACCCTTGATGAATACGGGTCTTATCCTACCCAGTCGTTATGGTGACTTTGCCGTGTCTCGTGGTAATGAGCAGTTGCGTGTCATCGTATTGCGCAACCTCGAGTGGACACCTCGCACCGTACAACTGAAGCTGGACGACGAGATGGGACTTACCAAGCATGGCAGAGTGACACTGATGGAGTATCATCCCAACGAACGCAAGATTGGCTCTTTTGCTTATGGCAGCACTGTCAAGGTCACAGTGCAGCCCTTCCGTGCACTATTGTTGGTGGCCACCACAAAGACAGCACGTCTGTTGCCAGTGAAGGAGCATCACTCAGACGTCAGTGTGAAAGCCTGTGGCGAGATGACTCCTACAGATGTACCTGCTGATGCAGATTGTCTTTACGAGTCGCTCATGTTTGCCTTGGACAACAATGCCCTGGAGGTTCGCTCACTGCAGCGTGCTGGACAGACGGCAGTACCGCAAGTGCAAGCAGCCCGCGATGCTTTCTTCCATCAGCCCACATTCGTTGAGCGTGGTATATGGGACGACTATCTCTTCGACGAGAACCCTTCAACAGGATTCTTCCCCAGCAGTTGCCAGGGCGATCAGCGTATCGCAGGCGGTTGCCTGCGTGTGGATTTAGGCAGTGACATCTATGTAGATAGTATAAGGCTTTATACCCCAAGCTATTTTGGTTTGCGCCCCATGCAGCCTTTCGAAGGACAGATGGCTGCGATATCGTCAGACCTGAACCTGTGGCAGGAACAGATGTTTCTGGCCGATACGTTGACCACACTCCCTGTACAGCGTAAGATGCGCTATCTGAAGGTTTATAACGCCCCACAGCAGTTAAGCGAAGTGGAAGTATATGCTGGTGGAAAGAAACTGGCGGCCACTGGTTTCAAGGCCAATAACCTCTTTGCGCCATCGTTCCACGCTGTCCGTGCCTGGACCTTGCAGGTGAAGGTGCCCCAGGTGGAGGGCGATGCCAAACTATGCGTGGCACTCGAAGGTCAGCATGGTGTAGAGGGTGCCTATGCCGTGGCACGTGTTGGCGAACATGTTGTGGCTGCCGGCGATCGTGCACCCAGTTATCCATCGAACACGTTCGAGAGCAACGTAGAGCGCAGGGATCGTAACTATACCTATTATATTAAGGTGACTCCCGAGATGGAGAATCAGCTGGTAGATGTCTTCGTGTTGGGCAATGAGGCATGTAGTGCCGACCTGAAGCCTACTGTCTATCTGTATCAAAAAAAATAGGAAGTTGACGTTCTATCAACTTCCCTTAGGTCTTTCGTAAAAAAGAAAATCAACGAAACTGTATGTCGGTAATCACTTGATTGCCGACATATTCGTTTAAACGTCGCACGTATTCCTGGCGGCGCATGGAAAGGTCAGCGCGTAGCGCTGGGATGCTTAGTCGCACCAGCAGCGTCTGGTTGTAGATACGTACATCGGTGGTGTAGCGAGCAATCATCTCGCCAGCCACAATAGGCCACGCCTCTATCAGTCGCTTCTGCAACAGAGGCGTCTCCAATCCCTGTTTGCGTATGTTGCGCAAAACCAAGTTCTTGAGCTCTTGTACGTCGCGTTTAAACATAAATGATGTCTTTTTATTTGGTTGTGATACTACCGTTTTCTACGTTGAAAAGCTGGTAGTCAAAGTGCCCCTGTGCCAGTATCTGGTCCAGGTGGTCGCGGTTGGTGTCGGTGATAAAAATCTGTCCAAACTGTTCGCCAGACACAAGTCTGATAATCTGTTCCACGCGTTGTGCGTCCAGCTTGTCGAAGATGTCGTCCAGCAGTAGGATGGGTGTGGTGCGCGCGTTGGTCTGTTTCAGGAAGTTGAACTGAGCCAGCTTTAGTGCTATGACAAACGTTTTGAGCTGTCCCTGTGAACCTTCTCGGCGCATGGGATGACCATCCAGCAAGATCTCGAGGTCGTCGCGATGGATGCCGTGCAGTGAATAACCCACAGCACGATCCTTCATGCGGTCGCGCTGGATTACCTCGAGCAGCGGTCCCCGTTGACAGTGAGACGTATAACTGAGTGACACCTGTTCGCGCCCGTCTGAAATCATGTTGTAGAACTGTTGAAACATGGGCACCAACTGTTCTACAAATGCTTGTCGTTTGTGAAAGATGTTTTCACCTTCGTGCGCCATCTGCTCTTCCCACAGCGAGAGTAGGGCAGGGTCGGGCTCTTGGTCTTCCATCTTCAGCATGGCATTGCGCTGCATCAGTGCCTTGTTATAGCGGTTGAGCGATTCTATGTATGTGCGGTCCAACTGCGCAATCACTTGATCCATCAGTCGGCGGCGCTCCTCGCTGCCTCCTTCAATCAGCAACGCATCGGCAGGAGATACCAGCACAATGGGAATCAGTCCGATGTGTTCTGATAGTCGCTGATAAGCTTTTTTGTCGCGTTTAAACACCTTCTTGGTGCCACGTTTCATGCCGCAGGAGATGTTGAAGTCGGTATAACGTCCTTCCAACAGAAAGAAGTCCTTGTCGTGCTGAATAGCCAGCGAGTCCTGCACCGACTGTGCTGAGTGGCAGAACGACAGAAAATAGATGGCGTCGAGCACATTGGTCTTTCCTGCACCGTTGTGACCAATGAAACAATTGAATTTAGGAGAGAGCTTTAAATCGGCTCCCTCGATGTTTTTATAATTAATAATGGATAAACGCTCCAGAATCATGCTTTTTCTGTCTTTTTCAGTGCAAAGTTACTGCTTTTCAGACTTAAAAAAGAAAAAAACAGGAAATAAATTTCACCATGTGCAATAATTTCATTATCTTTGCGCCCGCAAAAGTTGTGCGAACATAAAATAAAAATAATATAAAAATGGCAGAAAATAACAACAACGGTGCTTCTGAAATCAAGGAGACACTGAATCAGAGTGAGGCATTCATCCTCAAGTACAAGAAAGCAATTATTTGCGGTGTTAGCGTAGCTGTCGTAGCTGTATTGGCTTGTCTGTTGTGGAATAACTATAGCGACAAGCAGCAGGTGAAGGCCAGCACCGAGATGGCTAAGGCCCAGGAGTATTATGGCATGGCTGTTCAGGGCGATATGCCTGATCTGTTCAAGATGGCTCTCGAGGGCGACAGCCTGGGTCACGCTGGTTTCAAGACCATCGCTGACGAGTACAGTTCTACAAAGGCTGGTAACCTGGCTAACCTCTATGCCGGTATTTGCTGCGCCCGTCTGGGTCAGCTTGATGAGGCTGCTGAATACTTTGATGAGTTCGACAGTGAAGACGACCAGATGATTTCTCCTTCAGCTAAGGCTGCAGTGGGCAACATCGAGGCTAGTCAGAACAATCTGGACGATGCTGTAAAGACATTGGTTAAGGCTGCTGACATGGCAGACAACAACACACTGTCTCCTGGTTTCCTGATTCAGGCTGGTGAGATCCTGGAGAGCCAGGGTAAGAAGGCCGAGGCTCTGGAGCTCTATCAGCGCATCAAGGACAATTACTATCAGTGGGTGAAGTATAGCACCATCGATGCATACATCGAGCGTGTTAAAGAGTAAATATACATATTAGAATTAAAGACGATGGCTACAGCTCTGCATAATTTGAGCGACTACGACTTCAATGCTGTTCCCGATGCCTCAAACATGATTTTTGGTATCGTGGTGGCAGAGTGGAATCCCGAGATCACGGGTGCCCTTCTCGAAGGTTGCGTGAAAACACTCGAGAAGCATGGCGCACTGACCGAGAATATCCACGTGAAGACTGTTCCAGGTTCGTTTGAACTGATCTATGGCGCACACCAGATGACGCTCAATGATGGTTACGATGCTGTCATTATCTTGGGCAGTGTGATTCGTGGTGAGACACCCCACTTCGACTATATCTGTCAGGGTGTGACAGCAGGTATCGCTCGCCTGAATGCCACAAGCAATATTCCCGTTGTCTATGGTCTGCTGACCACCAACGACCTACAGCAGGCGCTGGATCGCGCTGGCGGCAAGTTGGGCAATAAGGGCGATGAATGTGCTGTGGTTGCCATAAAGATGGCAAAGTTCTAATTCTTGAATGTCTAGTATAATGGCAGTCCCGCGTCAGCGGTGCTGCCATTTTTTTTGTCTCTTTCATTGCTGTTTTCATAAATAATGCTTACCTTTGCATAACTTTAATTATTAAACCAATCATTTTATGAAAGCTAAAACTATTCTTGCGGCTCTACTTCTTGCAGCCTCTTCATCGTCAATGGCTGCCGAGACAGCTGATACTATTGTGGCAGACAACGTAGAGAAAGTAACCATTGTGACTCGCGATAACTCTAAGAAATTAATTGTCCGCGACACGATAGAAATTAACAATAAGGCATGGTGCGGAATACATGTTAATCAGTGGAAAAACAACAAGGCAAAGAGAGGTGAGGTGAACACCGAACCTTATTTTCAGATAGGTCTGAACACGATGCTCGACACCGATATGGGTTCGTTTAATCTGTGGCCCTCTTTTGATTTGGCACTGGGTGTAAAGACCAATTGGCATCCCTTTGGTGCCAAGAACGCATGGAGTTTAGGTGTGGGCATCGATTGGCGCAACTATCGCATGTCGCCCAACGATGGCTGGTGGCTGAAAGATGCTGAAGGCATCATGGGACTGTCTGCTTTCCCCATCAATGCTTCTGATAGAAAAGTGGCTCTGCACGTTACCAGTGTTCAGGTGCCAGTGCTCTATACGCACTATTTCGGTTGTGAAGAAAAGTGCTATGTCACGCTGGGTGGCATCGTGAACTTCAACTTCTGGGCGCATGCCAATCGCCAGTATGAACTGGGCGAGGAGGAGTATGATATCAATACGAAATCCATCGGGCAGCGTCCTGTCACCATCGATGCATTCATGCAGGTGCACGCTCCCCATCTGCCATCTGTCTATTGTAAGTATTCGCCTATGTCGTTCTTTAAGAAGAGCCAGGCTCCCAAGATGCATCAGTTTACTATTGGTATAGCTTTCTAAACATGAAATTTGTTAGTTGGAACGTAAATGGACTGAGGGCTTGCGCAGGCAAGGGCTTCAGTGAAATCTTTCGCGAGTTGGATGCCGACTTCTTCTGTCTTCAGGAGACAAAGATGCAGGCCGGACAGTTGGATCTGCAGTTTGAGGGCTATCAGTCCTTTTGGAACTATGCCGATAAGAAAGGCTATTCTGGTACGGCTATCTATACAAAGCACCAGCCTCAGAGTGTGACCATGGGCATCGGCGTCGATGAGCACGATCACGAGGGTCGTGTTATCACTCTTGAGATGCCCGAGTTCTTTTTGGTGTGCTGCTATACGCCCAATTCGCAAGACGGATTGAAACGCCTGGACTACCGCATGTCGTGGGAAGACCAGTTCCGTCAGTACCTGAAACGACTCGACGAACAGAAGCCTGTCATTCTTTGTGGCGACCTCAATGTGGCTCATCAGGAGATTGACCTGAAGAACCCCAAGACCAACCATATGAATCCTGGATTCACCGACGAGGAGCGTGGCAAGTTCAGTGAGTTGTTGGCTTCAGGCTTCATCGATACCTTCCGTTGGAAATATCCGGAAGAGGTCGTGTACTCGTGGTGGTCTTATCGCTTCCAGGCACGTCAGAAGAACGTGGGGTGGCGCATTGACTATTTTGTTGCTTCCGAGCGGTTGTCATCCCAGATTGAAGATGCAAAGATTCACACCGACGTGATGGGTAGCGACCATTGTCCAGTGGAACTGATACTAAAATAACAACCATAATGAACAAACTGCTATTGTCTGCATGTCTGTGGCTAATGGCCATGGGCAGTTATGCTTCTGATTTTGGAAAACCCGTCACGTGGGACCGTCATAGTCTCATAGTCGATGGTCGTCGTGTCTGTCCCGTAATGGGCGAGATACACTATTCGCGTGTGCCTGCCGAAGAGTGGCAGCGCGAGGTGCACTTGATGAAAGAGGGTGGCGTCACCATGATTGCCACCTATGTGTTCTGGAACCACGTAGAAGAGCAGGAAGGCATCTTCCGTTGGGATGGTCAGCGCAATCTGCGTCGTTTCCTCGAGGTATGTAAAAAGGAAGATATGCCCGTGGTTCTGCGCCTGGGTCCGTTCTGTCATGGTGAGGTACGCAACGGTGGCATTCCCGATTGGATATTCTCAAAGGGCTGCAAGGTGCGCCAGCAGAATCCCACCTTCTTATCTTATGTAGAGCGTCTCTACCGTCAGATCTTTACTCAGGTTCAAGGTCTGCAATGGAAAGATGGTGGTCCGGTGGTAGCAGCTCAGTTTGATAATGAGTATCGCGGTCGCGGTGAGTATCTGATGGCGCTGAAGCAGATGGCCCTTCAGATTGGCTACGACCTGCCTTTCTATACACGTACTGGTTGGCCCGAACTGGCCACGCCGGTGCCCTTTGGCGAGATGATTCCCCTCTATGGCGACTATGCCGACGGTTTCTGGGAGCGCTCACTTCAAGAGTCGGTGGGCAGTTATTACAAGGCATTCAACTTTAAACAAGGTGTCAAGCCTGCCACAGCGATGGGCGAGTCGCCATCAGCCTCTTCCGATGGCCCCGCCGCTTCCTCTACTACTGCCGACAATGGCACTTATCCTTACTTTACTTGTGAGTTGGGTGGCGGTATGGCTACCGCCTATCATCGTCGTCCGTATGTCTATACCGAGGATGCCTATGCCATGGCGCTCGTGAAGTTGGGCTCAGGTTCAAACCTGTTGGGCTACTATATGTATCATGGTGGAACCAATCCTGAAGGCATCACAACGCTGAACGAGAACCAGCGCACGCCAGCCACCAACTATAACGATATGCCGGTGAAGAACTACGACTTTCAGGCCCCGATAGGCGAGTTCGGACAGACCAATCCTCACTTCTACGCATTGCGTCCCCTTCATTTGTTCATGCACGACTATGGTCAGCAGCTAGCAACAATGGAACCCTCGTTTCCCGTGAGTCAAGACCTGAAGAAAGGCGACGACAGACAGTTGCGCTGGTCGGTGAGAAGTCAGCATGGCAGCGGCTTCATCTTCGTCAACAACTACGAACGTCTGCAGCACCTGTCTGCCAAGCGTGGCGTTCGCCTCGAAGCTTGCGGTGTTCGTTTGCCAAAGCTCACCATTCCTGCTGGTGCTATGGCCATCTTCCCTGTCAATATCGATGGCATCCGTTATGCCACAGCCCAGCTGGTGGCCCAGCGCGATGGCAAGATCTACCTCATGCAGATTCCCGGCATCCCCACAACCATTTGTATGCAGAACGGCAAGGTGTTGAAAAACGTGAAGGCGAAAGGAACGGAGACACCCATCCATCAGAATCTTTATCTGCTGAGCCAGCAAGAGGCCGAGCATCTGTTCCTCGACGAACGTGTTCATACATACATCTACTACCTAGCCACCTGCGAGAAAGTACGTGAGGCAGGTCCTCTGCGACAAATCACCATTGGTGCCCAGAAAGTGGCTGAGGCCCCCACCGAAGCCGATTGGCAGCAGGCTGCTATCTATCGTATCGATCTGCCTTTCCTTCAGGATGCGCACCCCATAGGCCAACAGTTGCTGACAATCAATTATCAAGGCGATTGTGCTCGTCTCTATGCCGATGGCAAGTTGATAGCAGACCACTTCCAGTATGGTCGTCCGTTCCTCTACGGACTATGGCGCCTACCCAAGGGTTGTTGCACCCTGGAACTCCGCATACTGCCACTTCAGAGTGGTGCTCCCATCTATCTTCCTCGCGAAGCCGATCCCACTCCAGGCGAAAGTGTGAAGTCAGTAAAAGTCAGTCCTTTATAGGGCTGACTTTTTTGTTTGCGGTCTGTCAAAACCAAAATAATCTTTCAGAAACAGCGCTTATCTCGCAAATTATTTGTAATTTTGCCGCTTGAAATAGTAACCGTAAAAATATTCAGGAATGGCACAAGAATTAAACAAAGACTATCGGCATGTGTTGCCCATTCAAATCCGATTCAATGATGTAGATAAGTTCGGTCATGTCAACAACACCATCTATTTCCAGTTCTATGATACTGCAAAGACCGAGTATTTTGCCAGTGTCTGTAAGAATGTAGATTGGGAGCGTGTGGCCATCGTGGTTGTCAAGATCGAGTCAGAGTTCTTCTCGCAGATCAAGGGTGCCGACCATATTGCCGCCCGTACGCGCGCTTTGAAGGTGGGCAACAAGAGTCTGCATCTGGAACAGGATATTATTGATGTTGATACAAACGAGATAAAATGTCGCTGTTTCTCCATCATGGTGCTCTATGATTTGGTGAACCATCAGTCCATGGCTTTCCCCGACAACTGGCGACGCGACATCTATCAGTACGAAGGCATTGAATAGTCGTCTGTCTAAAGATATGTATGGTCCGAAAGGAATTCACGCCTTTTCGGACCATTTTTTTTGTTTTTCGCCGATTTATTCGTAACTTTGGCGCGTAAAACTAAAACTAATCAGTAAATATGAAACGAATCAGTTTCCTGTTGATGGCAGTCATTGCTACTTTAACCATTCATGCCCAACAGGTCATCTCGCTTGCAGGCGCCTGGGACTTTGCCATGGGCGACACCCCTCAGTATGACGATTATGTGATGTTGCCCGGCTCTATGCTGACTAACGAAAAAGGTCATCGTGTGTCGGTGCATACCCAATGGACGAGTTCACTCTACGACTCTTCCTATTACTTCAATCCTTATATGGCGAAATATCGCCAGGAAGGCGACATGAAATTCCCGTTCTTCCTGACTCCCAATCGCCACTATGTGGGTAATGCCTGGTATCGTAAGCAGGTCTATGTGCCCCGCTCGTGGAGCAATCAGCGCATCACGCTGTTTCTGGAGCGTCCCCATATCGAGACCACGGTCTATGTCAACGGTAAGGAGGTGGGCCACCAGATGTCGCTGTCGGTGCCCCATCGCTATGATGTCACCAAGTATATCACCTTTGGTGGCAAGAACGAGATTGCCGTCAAGGTGTATAATGGTATCGAGAATGTATGTGTGGGCCAGGACTCCCATTCCGTGACCGACCAGACCCAAGGCAACTGGAACGGCATAGCCGGTAGGATAGAGCTACAGGCTCAGTGGAAGAAGCTGAACATCAAACACGTACGCATCGTCCCCAATGTGGCCGAACGCTCGGCTCAGATTGAGGTCGAGCTGGAGAACCACACCGATGGTGTCCGCGTGCTGCCCAAGTGGGAGTATGATGTCAATGTAGAGGTGAGCAGCATGACCGGCCGTCATTACCAAACCACGATGAGCAAAGAGGCACTGGGCAACAAGAAAGTGTTCAAGGTCAAACTGGGTAGCAATGCCCAGTTGTGGGACGAGTTCCATCCCCACCTCTATCAGCTCACCATCGAGGCCGGCGAGGATATCTACCAGACCACTTTCGGTCTGCGTGAGATTACCACCCGCCAGCGCCAGCTCTTTATCAACGGTCGTCCGCTGTTCCTGCGTGGCACGGTAGAGAACTGCTGTTTCCCCGAAACCGGTTATCCACCCACAGACGAGGCCGAGTGGTTGCGCATCTTCAAGAAGTGCAAGGAGTATGGCCTCAATCATGTACGCTTCCATTCCTATTGTCCTCCCGAAGCAGCCTTCGCCGCTGCCGATAAACTGGGCATCTATCTTCAGCCCGAGGGTCCCACCTGGCCCAACCACGGTGTGAAGCTGCGTCGTGGCATGGCTATCGACAAGTATCTGATGGACGAGTCCAAGCGCATCATCGATGAGTATGGTCATCATCCCTCGTTTGTGATGATGGCAGCAGGCAACGAGCCCGCCGGCGACTGGGTGAGCTATTGCAACGATTGGGTGAAGGAGATGCGCAAGTACGATGCCACCAAACTCTATGCAGGCGCCTCTGTTGGTGGTGGATGGGCATGGGATTCTGAGTCCGACTACCACGTGAAGGGTGGGGCACGTGGTCTCAATTGGGACAAGAAGGCACCGCAGTCGGCCGATGACTACTTCGATGGCATCCTCTATCCCCGCAACTACAAGGGCGACACGCCCAATGAAAGTCCTATCGTGACCCACGAGAAGGGCCAGTGGTGTGCCTTCCCCGACTTTGGCGAAGTGACTCAATACACGGGTGCCTATCATCCTGGCAACTTCGAAATCTTCCGTGATCTGTTGCGCGACAATGGCATGGAGCAGATGGATCGTAAGTTCCTTATGGCTAGTGGAAAGTTGCAGACACTCTGCTATAAGTACGAGATAGAGCGCAACCTCCGTACAAAAGACTATGCCGGTTTCCAACTGTTGGGCCTCAACGACTACAGCGGACAAGGCACCGCACTCGTTGGTGTGCTGAATGTCTTCTGGCGCGAGAAAGGCTATTGCACCGCTCGCGACTGGACGCAGTTCTGCAATGCCATAGTTCCCTTGGCCCGATTCCCTCAGTTTGTCTATACCACGGCCGATACGCTGCGCGTTCCTGTAGAAGCCTATAATGCCACCTTCGCCACGCTGACCGACGTCAATGCCACCTATTCTATCTATCAGAGTGATAGTGCCAGTGTGGTGGCAAGCGGACGATTAAGCGAATTGACGTCCCTTCCTGTAGGCAAAAACTACGCGTTGGGCACTGTCGCTTTGCCTCTTGCCGATGTGCAGGCGCCGGCCAAGCTGACCCTCGAGGTACAACTGTCTCCTTCCTACAAGAACCATTGGGACTTCTGGGTTTATCCAGAGAGCGCCGCCACCGATGCAGGCACAGTCTATATCGCCGATTCTCTGGATGCCAAAGCACAGAAGGTGTTGCGCAAAGGTGGTGTGGTGCTGCTGACGGCTGCAGGCAAGGTGACACTGGGCAGCGATGTGAAGCAGAGCTACCTGCCAGTGTTCTGGAACACCTCGTGGTTTAAGATGCGTCCGCCACACACCACCGGTGCCTATATCGACACCACACACCCGTTGTTCAAATACGGTTTCCCCACCGACGACTGGTCGAACCTCAACTGGTGGGAGCTCCTCAACAAGGCGCAGGTGATGAACCTGATGGAGTTGCCACGCAACTATCAGTCGCCCATCCAGCCCATCGACACGTGGCATGTGTCGCGCAAGCTGGGCATGTTGGTCGAAGCAAAGGTCGGAAAAGGACGATTGCTGATGACAACCATGGACATCAGCAATCGTCTGGAGAATCGTCCTGTGGCTCGTCAGATGCGCCAGGCAATCCTTTCATATATGCAAAGTGATGATTTCCGTCCGTCTTTGGAACTCGATACGCAAACCATCCTCGACTTCTACAGCAAGCAGGCTCCAGCTGTCAACATGTTCACCAACGACTCACCCGACGAGTTGAAACCTAAGTTGAAGTAGAAGTCTCGGCCTAACAGCCCTTGGTTGTCATGATGCGAAGCACCATTTCGTCGGTGACTCCCATACCGTTGGCACCAATGGCTGTTAGGTTGTGAATACTCTTATCCACACAGTCATCCACAATACCTTCTTCCGAAGTTACGCATTTGCCTTCCATCGAGAGTAGGGCAGAGAGGATGGCCGTAGAAACCCCCGAAGTGATCTTCAGTGAGCACGATGGTTTTGCACCGTCGCAGATCATGCCGGTGAGGTTGGCAATCATGTTTTTCACACTGCGACACACGTGCTCGTAGTCGCCACCCATCAGGTAGGTGATGCCCACGCTCGAACCTATCGATGCCACCACGCATCCGCAGAGAGCCGATAGTTTGCCCAGCGACTGTTTGATATAGATGGCTGTGAGGTGACTGAGCATCAGCGCACGTATCAGCTCCTCCTCGGTATTCTCATTTTCCTTGGCATAAACGCACACAGGATTGGTGGCACAGATGCCCTGGTTGCCCGATCCCGAGTTAGACATCACGGGAATCATGGCTCCGCCCATGCGGGCATCGCAGGCAGAGGCCGTGCGGGCGATGATGTGTGAGAAGATGCTTCCGCCAAAGATACCCTTGGCCAGTGGACGGTCGATGGTCTTTCCCAGGTTGTGGCCGTAGTTGCCCTTCAGTGCTTCGCGCGCCGCATTCATGTTGTATTCGCGCGTCGCCTCGATGAAGCGAATCTCCTCTAATGGCGCTGTAGTGGCAAAGTCATACACCAGTCGCATGTTCAGTTGAATGTCGTCAGTGGCGCTTTGTTCCTCCTTTCCCTCTATGTATTCCTCCACAAAGTTCGTATGACTGCCAGCAATGATAGCCTTCTTCGATTTCTGCTTGGCGCTGGCAATCACCTCGATATACAGTTTCTCGCTGATACCCTCTTTCAGATGAATGCCGATACGTTCTTCGGCAATAAACTGCTTGCCCTGTTCGATGGCTTCAGGTGTCAGGTCTTTTAGTACCTCCAGCTCGTATTCACTTTTACCAATCAGTGCTCCCAGTGCAATGGCGATGGGCAGTCCGATCATGCCCGTGCCAGGAATACCCACGCCCATGGCGTTTTTTAGGATATTTGCACTTAGGTAAACCTCGATGTGCTCTGGTTTTTGTCCTAGTAGTTCTGTTGCTCGTGCCGTACAAAGAGCCACTGCCATTGGTTCAGTACAACCAATGGCAGGTACTACTTCTTTGTGTATCAGAGCAATAATCTGTTCGCGTGTTTGTTTGTTGATCATTGTATTGTTTGTATTATCCTGTCAATAAAGCTTTAGTGTCTAACGACCTTTACAATCTTTCCGTTGCTCTTCATAATGACGATGCCTTTCGTCTTTGCGGCATCGTTCAGGCGACGACCCATCAGGTCGAACGTCGATGTGCGGCCAGGAGCCGTCTTCACGCCCTGAATGTCGGCACTGATCTCCGTGTTGGTCGTGTCGAAATTCTTGGTTCCACCATTATACTTGATGATGCCGTCGGCCTTGATAGCCTTGCCAGTCACGTTCTGGATGCTCAGTGTACCGCCGTCTAGATAGAAGTTGCCCGTGTTTTCGTCCTCGTGATCAGTGGTCTCGTTGGTCAGCGGGTCGCTGCTCTGCTCCACCTGGATGCCGTCGTCACCAGCACCATTGATGCTCACGTTGCCACTTTCCATCATGAAGTACTCCTTGCAGTGGATGCCGTCTTTCGCTGCCCCCGTCACATTGATGGTGCAGTTCTTAATCTCAAGATACTCCTTGCTGTAGATGCCGTGACGACTGTTGCCTTTCACGTTCAGTGTGCCCTTGCCCTTGAACTTGGTGTGACCCTTACAGTGGAAACAGCCGTTGTAGTCCTCGTTGGCACCATCTGTGAGTGTGTTGGTGGTAGCACTCTTGATGCTCACCTCCACGCGCTTGCCGTCCATCAGCATGATTGCTGCCCCGTTGGGGTTGGTCAGCGTCACACCGTTCAGGTTGACCGTCGCCTTATAGCTGCCTTCCATGTAGAAGCTGCCATTGGTAGAAGAGCCAGAGAGCACATAGATGATCTCACCGTCGGTATTGCTGCTGGTGGGGTTCACGCCCGCAAAGCTCTCGCTCTGAATCAGTTTCACGTGCGATGAGGTGCCACTCTGCAGAGTCACGTAGCTGCTGATGTTCTCAGCGATGTTGACGGTGGCTGTTGTGCCGTTGAAGATGATCTCCACGGTGTTGTTGCTCACGGCAAACGAGGCTGCTGTGCTCAGCAGCAATGCCAGTGTTGACAGTATTGTTCTTTTCATGTCTTCTCGTCGTGTTTATTTCAGTCCAGCCTCTTTCAGCAGTTTCTCGGCAGCTTTGTTCACCTCTTGATTGGCCTTCTTGGCAGCCTTGTTCACCTCCTCGTTGGCCTTCTGCTTAGCTTCGTTCACCTTCTTGTTGGCTTCCGCTTTCTGCTCCTCGGCCTTTTTGTTGGCTTCGTTCACGATCTCGTTGGCCTTGTTCTGCACGGCTTCTTCGGCAGCGCTTTTCACGCTCTCGGCGGTTGCTTCAGCATTGTCCACCACCGATTGTCCGGCAGTGACTGCATTCAACACAGCCTCTGCAGGTGCGTTCACCAGAGTGTTCACCAGTGACAAAGCCTCTTCGTCGCCAGCCACCAGGGCATTGATCTTCTCAGTATTATCTTTTAGGTACGCCTGCACCTTATTAATATATTCCTTAGCAGCTTCCGGGTCTTCGGCAGCCAGCGTGTTGATCTCTTCCTGCACAGCTTCCAGCGAGGCCTTGACGGCAGCAGTGTCTTCGTTTTCTACCTCGTTGAGCAGTTCGTCAACCACTGTAGCTGTTGCTTCTTCCTGCACTTCCGTTTTCTTGTTGTTGTCACATGAAGCGAAACCAACGGCCAGCGCCATTATGACCATTACAAAATACTTTTTCATTGTTTTTGAGTTTTGGTTATTAATTATAAGCCTTAATTGGCGCAAAATTACATATTATTATTTGAATGCGCAAAAAAAATGCATAAATCCTTTGGTAATATCTAATTTAATTGTTATTTTTGCCCTGTCAATAACTACGATAATTAACGATGACACAAGATTCAATAAAAACCAGAGTTGTTGGTGTAGACATTAGCATAGACAAGACCGTCTTTGCCATTGTTGACGTGCGAGGCAATATCATAGCCCGCGATGGTTTTCCGACCAAAACCTATCCTAATGTTAACGAGTATGTTACTTATCTGAGTAACTGTATCATCGAATTGGTAGAGAGCAACGGTGGCTACGAAAGTATCCGTTCTGTTGGTGTCAGTTCGCCCAGTGGAAACTTCCTGACGGGATGTATTGAGAATCCGCCCAACCTCGAGTGGAAGGGTCAGATTCCGATGGCAGCCATGCTGCGCGACCGTCTGGGCCTAGCAGTGGCTCTCGGCAATGATGTTCATGCTCGTGCATTGGGTGAGTACGTCTATGGCAGTGCTCATGGTTTAAGTGATTTCTTGGTTGTCAACCTGGGCCACGGCGTGGGCAGTTGCATCACGCTGAAAGGCAAGCCCTATCTGGGCATCGAAGGCTTTGCTGGCGAGGTAGGCCACTCTTGTGTCGTTGATGGCGGGCGCCTTTGCGGTTGCGGCAATCGAGGATGTCTTGAAGCCTATGCAGGTGCAAAGGGTATTGTCCAGACGGCCAGGGAGCTGTTGGAAGAAGACAAGCGTCCTTCATTGATGCGCGACAAGATTGACGAGCTGGATCCCAAGTTGATTTTCGATTTCTGTGAGCAGGGCGACGAGCTTTCTATCGAGGTCTATCGTCGCACAGGCCACCTGTTGGGTATCAGTCTGGCCAACTATGCCACCGTGCTCAATCCCGAAGCCATTATCCTTTGTGGCGGTGTGGCTCATGCCGGTAAATGGTTGCTCGAACCCACCGATCAGTCTTTCGAAGAACATGTCTTCCATAACATGAGTGGAAAGGTGAAGATACTTCTCTCAAATCTTAACGAAAACGACCGTGACTTGCTGGGTGCCAGCGCATTAGCATGGAACGTTAAAGAGTATTCGTTGTTTAAGTAAATTCAATGAACGTTGACAAGATTAATCAGATAATCAGTTCAAAACCCAATTTAAGTACCGCCCTCGGGATGGAGTTCTTCTCCACACCCGAGGACGATACGTGTATGGCCCGTATGAAAGTTGACGAGCGCAACCGCCAGCCCTTTGGCTTCCTCAGTGGTGGCGCTTCGCTGGCTCTGGCCGAGAATGTAGCCGGTGTGGCTTCGTCATCGCTCTGTCCTGGTTGTGCCTGTGTGGGCATCGAGGTCAGCGGCAGCCATGTCAAGGCAGTTGCCGAGGGCGACACCGTTACCGCCTATGCCCGTTTGCTGCACCGTGGCAGCACGCTCCATGTGTGGAATGTTGATATCAAGGATACGGCTGGCGACCTTATCTCGAATGTTCGTGTCACCAATTATGTGATAAAGAGCAAATGACAGCATTCGCACTCTATAGACTGCCCCACCAGCAGGAGGTTACCTTGGTGGAGCAAACTACAGGCAATCCCTCAGAAATCACCTCATTGCAGGACCTGAACGGGCGCCAGGGATTTGTGTTGGCACCCTTTCAGACCACCGCTGATTGTCCCGTGCTGCTTATCCGTCCCGATCGTGTTCAGACCTTCCGCAACTATGCCCTTGGAATAGTGCCCCTTTTCGCCGAGAAAAGTGCCGCTTTTATGCCAGTAAAGTGCCACTTTCCCGTTGAAGAAGCGCCACTTTCAGCCACCGAGCGTGCCAACTATGCTGCCGACTTTGCCTGCTTCCATGAGCAGTTGCGCAACGGAAGCTTCCGCAAAATCGTGCTCAGCCGCTGTGCCGAACAGCCCTTTGCCGACGATGCCGACCCACTTCAGCTCTTTGCTCGCGCCTGCGAGTACTACCCACGCCTGTTTATCTCGCTGGTCTATACGCCCCAAAGTGGCTATTGGCTCACGGCAACCCCCGAGGTGTTGCTCGAGGGCGAGGCCGACCGATGGCACACCATGGCGCTGGCAGGCACCATGAAACTGGAGGGCGACGACCTCAATGGCGAGGGCGAGCGCGTGCAGTGGTCCGACAAGAACATACAGGAGCAGCGCTATGTGGCCAGCTATATCATGGACTGCCTGAGTCATCAGGCCACCGACATCCGCGAGGAGGGGCCGCGAACCGTGCGTGCTGCCAACCTGGTTCACCTGCGCAGCGACTTCACCTTCACCCTGGTAGACCGTGACTGCGTGGGCAACCTGATCAGTCAGTTGCACCCCACGCCTGCCGTCTGCGGACTTCCCAAGGCCGAGACCTATCGTTTCATCCAGACACATGAGCATACCCCCCGCAGCTACTACAGCGGCTTCATGGGTCCGCTCAACCTTCAGTCGGCCACCCATCTCTATGTCACCCTGCGCTGCATGCAGATAGCCGAAGGCCAGTACCGCCTCTATGCCGGCGGCGGACTGCTGAAAGACAGCGTGGAAGAACAGGAATGGCTGGAGACCGAGGCCAAACTCGAAACAATGAGACAATGTATTGCAACAAAGAAAATGTAAATATCCTCACGGCATTGCTCGTGAAGCACGGCATTCGCCATGCGGTGGTGTGTCCCGGCAGTCGCAATGCGGCCATCGTGCACAACCTCAACGAATGTCCTGACATACAGTGCTATCCCGTCACCGACGAGCGCTCGGCTGGCTTCTATGCTCTGGGCATGACCCAGGCCCTGCTGCAGCCCGTAGTTGTCTGTGTCACCAGTGGCACGGCGTTGCTCAATCTCGCCCCGGCCGTTGCCGAGGCTTTCTATCAGCATCGCCCCTTGGTGGTTGTCTCGGCCGACCGTCCTCAGCAGTGGATAGACCAGCTCGACGGACAGACACTGCCACAGCCCGATGCCCTTGGACGCTTTGTCAAGAAGGCTGTGACGCTGGTGGAACCCCGCGACGACGAAGAACACTGGTACTGCAACCGCCTCGTCAACGAGGCCCTGATGGAGAAACGGGGGCCCGTGCATATCAATGTGCCCATCTCCGAGCCCTTGTTCAGTTTCACCACGGCGTTGCTTCCCGACGAGCGCAAGATTGATTTCACCCCTGCCGAAGCCAGCAATATCACCCTGACCCACGTCTGCCGCATGTTTCTACAGGCCCAGCGCCCCATGCTGATAGCGGGCCAACCCATGAACCCGCTGCTGGAAGAGGCTGTGCTGCGGGTGAAAGACGACGAGGCCTATGTGCCCGATTTCGTGCTTTACACCGGTGGATCTATTGTCAGCAAACACGTGAAGCGCTTTCTGCGCAAGGCCAAAGAGACGTGGGCTGTCAACCTCACGGGCGAGGTGAACGACACCTTCATGAATCTGACCCACGTCGTTCAGGGCGACCCCGAGGTGGTGGCCGACCTGGTGCGCTTCAATCTGGAAGAGATGCCTCATCCCTTTGTCCAGAAATGGCAATCGTTGCTGACAGAAGTCCGCCAGCAGAAGGAAGCCGAGGTATTGCCATATTCGCAGGCTGCCGCAGTGAAGTATTTCGAACAGCAGTGCTCAGTGGTGCAGACAGTAGCAGGCTCTCAGCCCACGGTACAGTATGCCAACAGCATGGCCATTCGTCTGGCTAACATATATTCCCACTCAAAGGTCTTTTGTAATCGCGGTGTGAACGGCATCGAGGGGTCGCTATCCACAGCTGCCGGCTTCTCGTGCGTCACCGATGATCGCGTCTTCTGCGTCATTGGCGACCTCAGTTTCTTCTACGACCAGAATGCCTTGTGGAACCAGAACCTCAAGGGCAACTTCCGCATCCTATTGCTGAACAACGGCAAGGGCGTCATCTTCGACAACCTGCCTGGGCTCGACCAGAGTCCTGCCCGCGACCGTTTTGTGGCAGCCCAGCACCAAACCACGGCCGAAGGCATCTGCCGTCAGAACCGTGTGGCCTATCGTCAGGCCACCGATATGGATAGCATGAAAGAGGGCATCGACTGGCTGGTCAGTGCCGATAGTCAATGCCCTATGCTGTTAGAAGTGATGCTGTCTCAGTAGCTTTTTCATGGGGTGAACATACCGTGTCCATAGTTGGAGAATGGCTTCCCTCCTTCGGAGGGGCTGGGGGAGGCTTCTAACGCACATATTTAAAGCTCGAGCCACCTACGAACTCTCGCATGATTGACGTAGGTGGTATTTCTTTGTCGCTGATGGGCAGGAACAGATGGATAAACTTCATCAGTCGGTGTGCCTCGGCATATTCCGGACAGTTTCTGGGCACAGAGGCCAGTATGATTTCCGCGTGGGTGCGCAGCACGGCAAACTCAATGTTGAGTGCCGAGTTGAACATCACGTCGGCCGTCTCCTGATAGGGGAATATCCATTTATCTTCCGCTTCGCACACGTTTTTCCACTGCGCAATGGTCTCGCGCGCCGTGAAAGCACCCTTGTTATAGTCGCGAATGATGCGGCGCAGCAGTCGGTTGTCTTGCGTTGGAATCCAGTTGTGGTCGTCCAGCGAGATGCTCGTCAGTGCCGAGATGTAAATTTTGAACTTGGCCGAGTCGTCGATGCTCTTGGTCAGCTGTGGGTTCAGGGCGTGAATGCCCTCAATAATCAGCACCGTGTCGTTAGACAGTTTCAGCTTCTTGCCATTCCATTCGCGCATGCCCGTCACGAAGTTATATTCCGGCACCTCTACGCGTTCACCCTTCATCAGCCTTATCAGGTGGTCTTCCAGCATTCGATAGTCCACGGTTTCGATATTGTCAAAGTCGTAGTCGCCGTTTGGAAGCTTAGGCGTGTCCAGACGGTTCACGAAGTAATCGTCGGTCGAAACCGAGATAGGACGCAGTCCGCAGGCCTGCAGCTGGATGCTCAGTCGCTTGCAGAACGTGGTCTTTCCCGAGCTCGACGGTCCCGTGATGAGCACCAGTCTGACGGGCTTCTCCTCGCGGTGGAAGCGACGTTCAATCTCTTCGGCTATCTGCACAATCTTCTTCTCTTGCAGTGCTTCCGACACCTGTATCAGGTCCGAGGCATGTCCCTTCAGTATTGCCTTGTTCACATCGCCCGCATTCGACAGTCGCATGATGATGTCCCAGCGCGTCTTCTCGGCAAACATGCTGTAGGTCTTGGGCATATCCACATATTCAGCCACCTTGCTGGGGTCGTTCCAGTCGGGCACGCGCAGCAGCATGCCGTCCTCGTAGCTTTGCAGGTCCCACACCTTCAGATAGCTGGCCGACGGCACCAGCGGCCCGTAGTAGTAGTCGGGTGTGTCGCCCAGTGTATAGTAGTCGCTGTATAGCTGTCCGCTAGTTTCCAGCAGTTTCACCTTGTCGCTGAAACCGCGTTCCGAGAACACGCGTACAGCCTCTTCTATCGTTGCTTCGTTGCGGCGGAAGGGCATGTCGAGGCCCACAATCTCCTGCATTCGCTTTTTAATGTTCGCCACGTCCTCTTCGGTCAGTGGCTCGCTGGTGCGCTTCTTGAAGTTGCAGTAGAAGCCACGCGAAATGGCATGCTCTATGAAGAGCTTTGACCCGGGAAACAAGTCCTGGGTGGCCTTGTAGAGCAGGAAGCACAGCGAGCGCACATATACACGGTGGCCCGAGCCGGCGCGCGCATCCAGAAACTCTACGTCACGGTTTTGATACAGACGGAATTTCAGTCCTTGCGAGGCATTGTTCACCTTGGCCGAAACCACCGGGTAGGGCAGTTTGATGTCGTCGGCAAACTCCTGATAGACGTCGATCAGTGAGGTTCCCTCAGGGAAACTTTTGGTCACATTGTTGTTTTTACAGCGAATTTGAAGCATAAGGATAACCGGTTATTGTATTAGTGCAAAGGTACGAATAAGCGAGGACAATGCAAAATAAAAATGCTTTTTTTTGTTTTTATTGTCGAGCGCAAGTACCTTCGGCTGCAAGCCAAAGTTACAGTTTTTATTCTATTTAGCCACAAAAGTTCTACTTTTATTTCGTAGTTTTAACGTTTTCGACTTGCCATAGTTAAACTCTTGCACGCATTCTAGGGGCTAGATTACTTCATTCTAGAGTCTAGATTACTTCATTCTAGAGTCTAGATTCGTCCATTCTAGAGTCTAGATTTGCCATTTCTAGAGTCTAGAACGCAACCAAAAGCGTTAGTATTGCATGTCAAAAGTGGCACTTTTGCATGATAATAGTGCCACTTTTGCGTTGCAATAGTGCCACTATCACGATGCCGTGTCGTTAAATTTCCTGCTTTCTTTTGTCAGTTTCAGTTTTTAGTATTATCTTTGTCGCACCAATCGTAAAACTATAATCATTATGAAAGAAATCCGTATCTATCACTCTTTGTGGCGAATGCTTCCACTTACTTTAGGGAGTTGCATGTTTGTCTATATTGGTGTTATGATGTTTAATGACCCTTTTTTTAGTCATAAATTGATTGGCATCATTTGTGTGTTGTTCTTTGTTGTTGCCTTACTTATTGTCCCATACCAAACGATAAAGGAGCGCCTGACTCATCAGCCCTATATGATAATTACGGATAGGTGTGTCATTGTTAACGGCTTTAAATCGTTTGTGGTCAACTTCTCTGATGTGGAGTCTTTTGAAATTGTGAGAATCGCTATGAGTAATACGAGGCAGAAGTTTATATCCATCCATTACAAACCTAATGTGGAAATGCAGAAGATGGAAGATGCCAGTTTCTTTGGACGTATGCTTCGTAAGTTAAACTCACGTTTATCAGGAGCTCAAGAACATCTTACGACTGATGGTACAAGCATGAAACTGCAAGATCTCCTTGACTTGCTGAACGAGCGACTAAAGCGGGCGTGAAAAATCTAATTGTTAAAATATAAGTAGTATGAAACGAAACATTATTCTTGCTGTTGTTGCAATTCTCTGTCTAGCTATGTATCTGGGACCGTATGTATTGTTGCTGCTGGTGCTCCCAATTGCATATTTCATTGGTAGCAGAAAGGAGAACATGGAAGTGCAGAGGGTGACCTATACAACAATGGAGGAAGTGGAGCGGAAGTATGGAGCACCCGATGACGTGGTGGTGCTGAATGCCTCGCGTGCCAATGAAATACCATCGCTTATCTTGTTTTATGATGCTATCGATGTGATGATCATCTCTGGCGTGGAGTTGAAACTTAGCGACCTTGTGGGTGTGATGCCAAAGAACATGGCTACGCCTTATACGGTAGATGAGTGTGCAGTTATTCTCAGCATAAAAGATACCGACTATCCCACCATTCGTCTGCGTGTGGGCTATGACTACGGGTTGGCCTGCGAGATTACGGCACAGATAGATTCGCACATCAAAAAATAGGTTTGATATTAATAAAGGAATGTTTGGTGAAATAAAGTTTTTCTTGTATCTTTGCAACATGAACTTGGGAAAATACGCTATTAACCAAATATTACGTTAAACCTAAAATTAAACGATTATGGGCAAATTTCAATTAATGGCATTGCCTTATGCAATGGATGCACTGGGAACAGTGATTAGTAAGCAGACTTTGGAATTTCATCATGGCAAACACCTGGCTGCTTATGTGAATAATCTGAATGGTCTGTTAGATGGCAGCGGATTTGAAGAGGCATCCTTAGAGGATATTGTATGCAAGTCAAGTGGTGGTATGCAGAATAATGCCGGACAGATTATGAATCACGAAATGTATTTCGCTCAGTTTACTGGTAACCAGTCAAAGCCTGCACCTGCTGGTGCCTTAGCAGAGGCGATTAAGCGTGACTTTGGTTCGTTTGAGTCATTTAAGGACGAATTTCAGAAAAAAGGTGCTACCCTTTTTGGCAGTGGATGGGTATGGCTATCTGCCGATAAGGATGGCAAACTCATTATCACACAGGAGACGAATGCAGGCAACCCCATTCAGAAAGGACTAAAACCACTGTTGACTTTCGATGTATGGGAACATGCTTATTATCTTGATTATCAGAATCGTCGTCCCGATCATTTGTCTGCTCTTTGGCAGATAATAGATTGGAAAGTCATAGAGAGTCGTTATAATTTCTAGTATAATAATAAAAGAAAGTGGGCAAACCTGATGGTTTGCTCATTTTTTCTTTGTAATTTTGCTCGTTGAAAATAAAAAAGAAATATGGCACAAAGAGAATGGAAAGAGATAAGGAAGTTCGAGGAGATTCTCTTCGAAGAGTATAACGGCATCGCGAAAATCACAATCAATCGTCCGCGCTATCGTAATGCGTTCACACCCAAGACGACACTGGAACTGAGTCAGGCATTTGCTGCCTGCCGTGAGATGCAGAACATTCGTGTGGTGCTGCTGACAGGTGCAATGAGTGAGGTTCCAGAAGGAAAGAGTCTGGCTGATGTGAAACATGCTTTTTGCTCAGGAGGTGACATGCATGTAAAAGGGCGTGGTGGCTATATTGATGATGAAGGTGTGCCTCGTCTGAGTGTTCTTGATGTTCAGATGCAGATTCGTCGACTGCCCAAGCCCGTCATTGCAATGGTGAATGGTTATGCCATTGGTGGAGGACACGTTCTTCACTTGGTGTGCGATTTGACGATTGCTTCAGAGAATGCTATCTTCGGACAGACAGGTCCTAAGGTGGGTTCTTTCGATGCAGGCTTTGGTTCCAGCTATCTGGCTCGCATCGTTGGTCAGAAAAAAGCACGTGAGATTTGGTTTATGTGTCGACAGTACTCTGCCAAGGAAGCTGAAGAGATGGGTATGGTAAACAAGGTCGTACCTATCGAGCAATTGGAAGATGAGTGTGTTAGTTGGGCAGAGACCATGATGGAGCGTTCGCCTATCGCTCTGCGAATGATTAAGGCAGGATTGAATGCTGAACTCGACGGACAGGCTGGTATCCAGCAATTGGCTGGCGACTGTACCATGCTTTATTATTTCCTTGACGAGGCTCAGGAGGGAGGAAAGGCTTTCCTTGAGAAGCGTAAGCCAAACTTTGACCAATATCCAAAGATTCCATGAAGATAGACATAGAAGAGCGGGTGTTTCATTTCAAACAACCTGCAGGTACCTCGAGGGGCATCTACACAGAGCGCCTTTCCTGGCTTGTGACCATCACGGATGGAGAACGTAGTGGCATTGGAGAATGTGCACCATTGCTTGATCTGAGTTGTGATGCGCTGGAACCTCATATATATAAAAAGGTGTTGCGCGGGTTCTGCGACAAAATGGAACTGACTGGCGACATTCCTTATGAGGAGATGCGTGACTATCCTTCCATGCTTTTTGGATTGGAAACGGCAAAGTTGTCTTTGAATTCAGATCTTCTCTTCGAAACGCCCTTCTCTCGTGGGGAAGAAGGTATCACCATCAATGGCTTGGTGTGGATGGGCTCTTACGACGAGATGCTCAAACGTATGGATGAGAAACTTCAAAAAGGCTTCCGTTGTGTGAAGTTGAAAGTTGGCGCTATTGATTTTGATAAGGAACTTGACCTCGTAAAGCGTATTCGCGAACGTTTCTCACATCGTGAGGTGGAACTACGCTTGGATGCTAATGGCGGTTTCAAACCTGATGAGGCTCTTTATCAGTTGGAGCTTCTTTCTCAATATGCTATTCATAGCATTGAACAACCTATCAAACAAAAACAATGGGCGAAGATGGCTGAGCTGTGTAGGGATGCACCATTGCCGATAGCGCTCGATGAGGAGTTGATAGGCGTGAACGATCCTGAAATGAAACGACAGATGCTTCGCATCATCAAACCTGCCTACATTGTGCTAAAGCCTTCGCTTCATGGTGGCATGATGGGATGTAGGGAATGGATAGATATAGCTAAAGAAGAGGGCATCGGCTGGTGGATTACATCGGCATTGGAAAGTAATATCGGCCTGAATGCTATTGCACAGTTTGCTAGCAGCTTCCCATTGACAATGCCTCAAGGACTGGGCACAGGTATGTTGTTTACAGATAATGTTCCAATGCCTTTGGAGATAAAGGGCGACAAGCTATGGATCTCGAAGAATTCTTAGAAGAGTGGCATAACAGTAGTCCGACGGTGTTGGTACATACCAGTGGCTCCACGGGACAACCGAAGCCGATGTGGGTGGAGAAGAAACGCATGGAGGCTTCGGCTCGTATCACATGTGACTTTCTCGGACTGAAACCTGGTGATACAGCTCTGCTTTGCATGTCGCTTGACTATATAGCAGGCAAGATGATGGTGGTTCGCGCTCAGACATGCGGACTCCGACTGGTTGCTGAAAAACCTACAGGATGTCCATCGTGGAATGGAAAGATTGATTTTGCTGCGATGGTACCCATGCAGGTGTATAACCTCCTGAAGACAGAAGAGGGCAGAAAAAGGCTGAGAAGTGTGCGCCATCTGATTATCGGAGGCGGTGCTATCGACGATGCACTTGCACAAGAGCTGAAGACTTTTCCACATGCTGTATGGAGCACCTATGGCATGACAGAGACACTCTCGCACATTGCACTGCGCCGACTGAATGGTGCGGATGCCAGCGAATGGTACACACCGCTAGAGGGCGTAGGCATTGCGCAGACAGGTGAAGGCTGCCTGGCAATAGATGCGCCCGCGGTGCATGAGGGAACACTGGTCACCAACGATATTGTGGAGCTGCGAGGATCGCAGTTCCGCATACTGGGACGCAAAGACAACGTGGTGTGCTCGGGCGGTATCAAGATACAGATTGAGGAGGTGGAACGACTGTTGCGGCCACATCTTGGCGCAGCCTTTGTCGTCACAAAGCGAAAGGACGAGAAGTTTGGCGAAGCACTGGTGCTGCTGACAGAAGATACACAGCTAGATGCACAGCGAAGCGTCTGCCAACAGGTGTTGCCGAAATACTGGCAACCACGCTACTATCAGTATGTGGAACAGATACCGATGACGGAAACGGGAAAGCCGGCTCGCAAAGAAGCAGAGCGCCTAGCAGCCCTCGCGAAAGAAATCTAAGGCTTCCTCGATTTCTTCTTTCGTGGCCGTCTGGTTGATGCGTATGTCGCCTATGCCACCTAAAAGTGTGAAGTTGATCTGACCTGCGACGTTCTTCTTGTCGTGGGTCATCAGTTCGAGGAGGGTGGGATAGTCGTCGCAAGTGATGGGCATGCGGCCGTAGTTGTCGAAGATGAACTTCACCGTCTGGCGCATCTTATCGACAGGGAAGCCTGTCTTGGCGACGCTGAGGTAGAGCTCGCACACCAATCCCCATGCCACGGCATAGCCATGGAGCACAGGCTGGCGTTGCAAGGCTAGCGACTCGAACGCATGGCCCACGGTGTGGCCTAGGTTCAGCGCCTTGCGGATGCCTTTCTCGGTGGGGTCTTCGGTGACGATACGCTGTTTCACCTCTACGCTCTCGCCCACGATGGCTCCCAACTTCTCCAGATTTTCAAGGTCGAAGTTGAGCAGGTCGGCCCAGTGCTTCTCGGTAGAAATCAGGCCGTGCTTCAGCATCTCGGCATAGCCGGAAAGAAGGTTCTCGGTGTCGAGTGTCTTCAGAAAGTTGGTGTCCAGAATCACGCAGTCAGCATTGTTGAAAACGCCAATCTCGTTTTTCAGACCACCGAAGTTGATGCCCGTCTTGCCACCCACAGAGGCATCGACCATGGCAAGCAGCGTGGTGGGTATGTTGATGAAATGGATGCCGCGTTTAAAGGTGGAAGCAGCAAAGCCACCAAGGTCTGTCACCATGCCGCCACCCAGGTTGACCATCAGCGAATGGCGCGAGGCACCACCCTGTTGAAGACTGCTCCATACGTGAGAGACGGCCTCGAGCGACTTGTTGATGTCGCCTGCGGCAATGACAATCTCTTGAGCATCCTTCAGACAACTGAAGTTCTTGACAAGTGGCAGACAAAGACGATGGGTGGTTTCGTCGGTGAGAATAAAGGTGCGGTCGGCCTTGCATGCAAGGATAGCTTCGCTTAAAACTTGTTCCAGATGATTGGAAATGATAACTTTCTGCTTGTCCATAAGTGTCTGCAAAGTTAAGGTAATTCTGCGAAACATCCAAATTTTTTCTTTGTCGATTAAACTTTTTTGCCCCGGCAACATCAAAAGACTAAAGTTTTACGGATAAATATTCCCAAAATGAAAAAATTGATACTTTTGATGGCCGTACTTTTGACGACGGCCCTCTCTGCTAAGGCGCAGCGTTCTGTAAGCGGACAAGTCATCGACGACGAGAAAGACCCCGTGATTCAGGCTACTGTGGCTTTGTTGAAAACCGACAGTACGCTGGTGGGCAACACGGTGACTGACGCTATGGGACAGTTCTCGGTGACAGCCCCTAAGGATGGTAAGTACTTGCTCCGCATCACGTATGTGGGCTATAAGTCGCTGTTTCGCTCCATCACCATGGCGGGGAAGCCCATCGACATGGGGACACTGCAGATACAGGTGGACGCCATCATGCTGAAAGGTACTGAAATTGTGAAGAACATGGCGCGTGTGTATTCGAAAGAAGACACCATTATATATAACGCGGGCGCGTATAAGACGCCCGAGGGCTCTGTGCTCGAAGAATTGGTAAAGCGCCTGCCCGGTGCCGAACTGAGCGACGATGGAAAAATTACCATCAACGGCAAGGAGGTGAAGAAAATTAAGGTGGACGGTAAGGAGTTTATGACCGGCGACACGCAGACGGCGATGAAGAACCTGCCTACGTCTATCGTTGAGCGCGTGAAGGCTTACGATGAAAAGAGCGACCAGACGCGTATCACGGGCGTGGACGACGGCAACGAGGAGATGGTGCTGGACTTCGGACTGAAGCGCGGCATGAACAGAGGCACGTTTGCCAATGCTGACTTTGGTATCGGTACCAAGGAGCGCTACACGGGCCGACTGATGGGTATGACGTTTAAGGATGACTTCCGCATCATGGGATTCACCAACGCAAACAATGTGGGCGACCGTGGATTTGGCGGAGGCGGTCCTGGCGGACGCTTTGGCGGAGGTGGTCAGGGACTGCAGGCACCGAAGATGTTTGCTGTAAATATGAACTACGAGAAGAAGAACCTGCTGAAGTTGGATGGCGGCGTGCGCTGGAACCACAACGATGGTGACACGTGGAGTCGTACGGCCACAGAGAACTTCGTGTCGAAGACGGGCGCTTTCTCAAACAGCGTCAACCAGGGCTATTCGCGCAGCAACTCGTGGAGCGGTAACTTTCGCGTGGAGTGGACGCCCGACACGATGACGAACATCCACTTCCGTCCTTCGTTCAGCATCAGCAGAAACGACGGACTGTCGCAATCGTTCTCGGCAGCTTTTGCACAGGATCCCTATAACTATGTGAACTACGCACTGGACAGCAGGGCACAGTTGCAGAATGCCATCAACTATCTGAAAACGAACTATCCGGACGACGAGCTGTTGGTAAACAGTCGCGACAATGCATCGTTGTCGTACAGCAACAGCACGCGTTTTGGCGGTGAACTGCAAATGACACGCAAGCTGAACTCGCTGGGACGCAACATCTCTCTGCGACTGACGGGCAACTACTCTGACGGTGACTCAAAGTCGCTCTCGCTGCAGGAGGTGGACTTGTATAAGACCACAATGGACCTTTATGGTGGCAGTTATAGCGAATACTACAGAAACCGTTATAACGTGACTCCCACGAAGAACTATGACTACTCGGCTCGACTGACCTATAATGAGCCTGTGGCCGACCGCATCTATCTGCAGTTGAGCTACGACTTCCAGTATCGTTATACAAAGAGTGATCGCTCTACTTACGACTTCAGTGAGTGGCCTACGCTGGCTAATGCCGCCGGACAACCTTTCTCGCTGGATGACTTTAACTTCCAGTATCGCCAATGGGATCATAACCTAGGACAACTGGTGGAGAGCGGTAAGACAATGGACGACTATCTGAGCAATGACCTGAGCCGCTTCTCGGAGTATAAGAACTTTATCCACACGGGCGAGGTGATGCTGCGCATGATTCGCAAGGACTATAACTTCAACGTGGGACTGCAGCTGATTCCGCAGACATCGAAATTCTCGTATCGCTACCTGGGCGTGGACTATGGTACAACCACTCGTACGGTGGTGAACTGGAGTCCTACAGCCAACTTCCGTTGGAAGATCTCGGACCAGGGACAGATGCGCTTCCAGTATCGCGGTTCGACGAGTCAGCCTTCGATGACAGACCTGTTGGAAATCAGGGACGACAGCGACCCCTTGAATGTCACGGTTGGTAATGCTGGCTTGAAACCTTCGTTCACCCAGAACTTCAGCTGGCGTTTCAACAACTACTATCAGAAGCACCAACGCTTCGTGTTTGCCAACCTGAACTTCTCGACAACAAGTAACAGCGTGACCAGCAAGGTTTACTATAATCCTGAGACTGGCGGACGCACTTCTACGCGCGACAATATCAATGGCAACTGGAACGCACGTGGCGAGTTTATGTTTAACACGGCACTTGATACGTTGGGTAGTTTCAACATGAACACGCGCACTACGGCTGGCTATACACACAGTGTGAGCTATCTGGACGTGAATCAGAAAGGTAATATTCAGAAGAATGCTGTGAACCAGACTTCGCTGGGGCAGCGACTGGGATTTAGCTATCGTAACGACTGGTTTGAGTTTGAACCCAATGGTTCGATCAACTATACCTTTGGTCGCAACAAGCTGCAGGAGCAGGGCAATCAGGATACCTGGAACTTTAGCTATGGTTTCAATACCACCGCTCAGTTGCCTTGGGGCATGCAGCTCACCACCAATCTGAACATGAGTTCACGTCGTGGCTATAGCGATGCATCGATGAACACCAACGAACTGATATGGAATGCACAGATCTCACAGAGCTTCCTGAAAGGCAACCCGCTGTCTGTGCGCCTGGAGTTCTATGACATACTGGGACAGTTGTCTAGCTTCTCACGCACGCTGAACGCGATGATGCGTTCGGACACGGAGACCAACGCTATCAACAGCTACGTGATGCTGCGCGTGAACTATCGCCTGAACCTGTTTGGCACCAAGGAGGCACGACAGGGCATGCGTAATGGTGGTGGCGGTCCTGGCGGTGAAGGACGCCGTGGCAACCGCGGCGGATTCGGTGGTGGCAGCGGACGTCCTGGTGGCGGATTCGGTGGTCCACGAATGTTCTAAGATACAAAAAAGGCACGGATGTTGAAGTCCGTGCCTTTTTTATGTTTCTTAGAAAGATTATTCTTTTCTATCGTCAATGTTGTCACCCTCTGTAGGTTTCATCTCCTCTTTGAAGTCGGTGATGCCATTCTCGATGAGGATGTTGTACCACTGAATCAGCTTCTTGATGTGGCTGGTCTGCACGCGCTCGCGGTCGAACTCGGGCAGCACCTTGCCGAAATACTCGCGCAGCTCGTCGCCGCTGGCCTTCTTATAATCTACAGAAGACTTCTTGCCATCTTCCAGCTTCTTCATGTTGTCCAGCACATCCATCAAGGGCACATCGTCTGTCTCGGTGTACATGGCGATGTCGGCCAAAGAAGTGATGCGGTCGGTGCCGAAGGCAGGCTGACGACGATGGGTGGCATCGAGTGCTTCCACAATCAGGCTGTTCTTGGCACGTGATACTAATTTGTAGAGTCCGGGCTTGCCGGCAATTGCTAAAATGGTCTGTTGCATATTTCTTCTTGTTTATTTAATTAAATTGTCTATTTGTGGTTCGAGGGGTGTTTCCCCGTCGTTGATAATTTCATAATCGGCTCTGGCTCTCACCGTCTCTTGCGGTAGTTGTCGGGCTATCCATTCCTTGGCCTTCGCCTCGCTGATGTGATCGCGCTGCATGACGCGCCTGATGCGGACTTCCTCCGGAGCTGTCACGACGACAACCTTGTCCAGCAGCTTGTCAAGGCCCGACTCAAAGAGAATTGCACTCTCTATCCAGTCGATGCCGCTCTTCTCGTAATCAGCGAAGACGGCGGGGTGAACAATGCCATCTATGGCTTTGGCGTTTGCTTCGGAGGCCAAGAGAAACTGTGCTACGGCAGCCTTGTTGAGACTACCATCCTCGAGATAGGTGTTGGGACCTATCAGCGTTGTGAGCTGTTGGCGGAGTGGGGCAGAAGTGCGCATCAACCGTTTGGCTGCACTGTCACAGTCGTAAACTTCTATTCCTCGCTGCTTCAGTAGCTGGCATACAAAACTCTTGCCGCTCCCGATGCCTCCTGTGATTCCTATTCTCATTGCTCTTCAATCAGATAGTCCACTTGGTTAACACTCAGCTTGGCCTGCTGGATGGCTGTGGGTACCTTCTTCAGGTATATGTTGCACTTCGTCGATTCGCTACGACTGAACTCCTCGTAGTCGGCCACCACAAGGAAATCGTCGGGGGTCAGCGACTGGAAGTCTTTCATACCGGTGACAAACGTGATTTTGACCTTAGCGGGGAAGGTGCGCAGCACTTTGCCTTCAGGCATGTTGATGCCTATGATGGGAATGTTGTCGATGCTCTCTTCTGTCAGTACATCGGTGATAAAGCAAACGGAAACCTTGTTGGGCACCATTTTAACACCCGACAGGCGGGCCAGGTTTGTTTCGATGGTGAGTGTGTCGTGGAAGTTCTCGTAGTGCAGCTCTTCTGTATATACCACCGAAATGCTGTCCAACTTCTTTCTGGAAGCATAGATGGTGACGGAGTCTGGCGAGTACCTGGTCTCGGAAATGAAATAAAGGGGCTCGGGGATAACTTGTCCTTGGATGCGGACGGGCACCTTCTTCTTCTCACCATAGTTATAATAGAACACCAGCTTCTCGGGTTTCACACTGACAATCCTTGAAGAAGCAGGTAATGTTTTGCTGATGAGTTTTTGAAGATCGCTGTTGGTAATGACACCTGTACCGTTGCTTCTGGCAAAGTTGTCGAAGTCAATATCGATACACTTGTCGCTGTTGCCATAGAGCAGTGCCAACAGCGTGATGCCTTTGTCGCCTACCACAACCCTCACGGTGTCAATCTCGTTCGAGGTGATGACGGCATTCTTGGGCACGTTGACGTAGCGAACGGGTATCTTTAACTCTTGCTCGTATTGAACATCGAGCGTCATGAGTAGCCAAAAAATACCTGCTAACGCAAAGAAAGCAAGAAAAACCAGAAATTCCCTGTTAGCCTTGCTAAACTGGAAATGACTGGCTGTGCGGAAAATATGAGATGGGCTCAATGTGCTTGGTTTACTTCTGCAAAGGCAGGTTTGCCATATCTTTGAACACAAAGCTCTTGTCAACGGTGATGACTACATCGCGTGCAATCTTCACCTCGACGGTGTTCTTTGCCAGGTCTATGCTCTTGACGGTGCCATAGATACCACCACCAGTCACAACAGCTGTTCCTTCGGTCAACTCGTTCTGGAACTTCTGAATCTCTTTCTGTCTCTTCTGCTGAGGACGGAACATAAAGAAATACATGATGGCAAACATAGCCACAATCATCAAGATGGGCATCATCATGCCACCCTGCTGTGCACCAGCCTGTGCAACTAAAACGATATTGGTCATAATCTTATGGTAATAATAAAAATTGGTTAGTCATTGTTTGTTTCTCTGTTCTCGATGGGCTTCATCAGTCGGCCTGTGCTTACCAGGTGTCGAGCAATGGCGTCGAGCATACCATTGATGTAGCCAGCACTGCGTGGGGTAGAGTAGAACTTAGCCAGCTCTACATACTCGTTGATGGTTACAGAAACGGGAATGCTGGGGAAGGTCATCATCTCGGCAATAGCTATCTGCATGATGATGACGTCCATATAAGCAAGGCGAGAGAAATCCCAGTTGCGAGATGCCTCGCTCATGAAGCGCTGATATTCGTCGGCGTTCAGGATGGTGGCGCGGAACAATTTGCGTGCATAGTCCTTCTCTTCCTCCGAATCGTACTCGGGCAGCAGAGTCTGGGCATCACCATTCTTCTCGTCGAAACGCTTGATGGTCTTCAGTACGAAGGTGTCAACAACGTTTTTGTCGTCGTTCCAATAAAGACTCTGCTCCTCGAAAATGGCATCCAGGTCTTCATTGTCTTCAATCAGGGCACGATACAGACGGCGCCACAACTCACGGTCGTTGGCATAGCTGTCTTCTGTGCTTTCCATGTACTCCTGATAAATCTGACTCTGTTCGATCTTCTCGAACATCTTTCCAATAAATTCTGGGTAATCGGCCCAGGCATGCTTCTGTGTTTCCTGAAATTCGTTCAGTTGATGGTTGTTTTCCAGTTGAATGGCAAAACGGTTGTAGGCGAACTTCTGTGATGGAGCCTCTGTTCCCTCACGCTCAGCTTTAGCTTGAAGAATCTCCAGTCGGCGACGTGACTCCTTGGTGATGGCCACCATCAGCGACAGCAAATGATTGTATAAATCATAAGCCTTTGAGAGACTAAAGAAGAGTTCTTTTTCTGCACTGTCAATGTTCTTGTTACCGTTTTGATAGTACGCGTAGGTTAACTGAACAATCTTAATACGTATGATTTCTCTGTTAATCATCTTTATATTGTCATTTTATCGGATGCAAATTTAGGCATTTTTCCTCTATTATACAAGTAAAACGTCCTTTTTTTGAAAAAAAACATGCTCGTTGAATTGTATTTCATAAATTATTTGTACCTTTGCACCGCTTTTTTCGTGTGATGGCGAATTAAGTCTAATTAATTTTTATTTAACAACTTAATTTAGAGTAACACATTTATTGTTATGAAAGAGATTTCAATCAATGGCCAGGTGCGCGAGGCCTTAGGCAAGAAAGCCTCAAAGATGCTGCGCAAGGAGGGTCTCGTTCCCTGCAATCTGTATGGTGAAACAAAGGGTGAGAATGGTCTGCCCGTAGCACTGTCTTTCACTGCTCCTATGTCTGAGCTTCGTAAGGTTGTTTACACTCCTCACGTTTATGTTGTAAACATCAACATCGATGGTAAGGAGCGCAAGGCAATCGTTAAGGAGTTGCAGTTCCACCCCACAAGCGACGCTCTGCTGCACGCTGACTTCTATGAGGTTAACGACCAGAAGGATATCACTGTAGGTATTCCTGTTAAGCTGAACGGTCTGGCTCAGGGTGTACGTGACGGTGGTAAGCTGAACCTCAGCATCCGCAAGATTGACGTTACCGCTCCTTATAAGCAGATTCCTGAGATCCTCAACGTTGACGTTACAAACCTCGGTCTGGGTAAGGCTATCAAGGTTGGTGAGTTGAGCTTCGACGGTTTGAAGTTGGCTACTCCTGCTCAGGTAGTTGTATGCTCAGTTAAGGAGACTCGTGCTTCTAAGGCTGCTGCTGCCGCTGCTGCTGAATAATATCAGGAGAAATGGACAAGTACTTAATTGTTGGCTTGGGTAATGTCGGCGATGAATACGACTTAACCCGCCACAATACTGGCTTTATGGTATTGGATGCTTTTGCGAAAGCATCCAATATCTGTTTTGAAGACAAACGCTATGGTTTCGTGGCAGAGACTACGCTCAAGGGGCGTAAGGTGTTTCTTTTGAAACCTTCCACCTACATGAACCTGAGTGGTAATGCTGTACGCTACTGGCTAACCAAAGAGAATATCGACCAGAAGCGTCTGCTCGTGATTAGCGACGATGTGGCGCTGCCGTTGGGCGACTTCCGCCTGAAGGGTAATGGCTCGAATGGTGGGCACAACGGCTTGGGACATATCCAGCAGCTGATAGGTCAGAACTATGCACGTCTGCGTATGGGTATTGGCAATGAATATGCCCGTGGCGGACAGATAGACTGGGTGCTGGGACGCTATTCTGAGGAAGAGCAGAAGGAACTGCAACCCAGTATCGACCTGGCTGTGGACATTATCAAGAGCTTTGTGCTGGCTGGTATTGACATCACGATGAACCAGTATAACAAACTGGGAAAAAGAGCAAAAACAAAAAGCGAATAATCTGTCAACGTATGGGTGAGGCAAGAATAGACAAATGGCTTTGGGCTGCACGTATCTTTAAGACAAGAAGTATTGCTGCCGATGCCTGCAAGAATGGGCGCGTTGGGGTGAACAATGTGTTGGTGAAACCCTCGCGAATGGTGAAAGAGGGCGACGTCATCAGTGTGCGTAAGCCACCGGTTACCTATTCTTTCAGAATTCTGAAGACCATCGAACAGCGTGTCGGTGCCAAGCTCATACCGGGTATATACGAGAATATCACACCACAAGACCAATACGAGCTGTTGGAGATGAACCGCATCAGCGGATTCGTGGATAGAGCTCGTGGTACCGGACGCCCCACGAAGAAAGACCGTCGTGCCATGGATGCCTTTGTAACCCCTTCGCTCGAGGGGTATGGCGCCTTCGATTTCGATAGTTGGGACGATGACGATGATGATGAAGAAGTCTAACAATTTACCAATTATTTAATCATTAAAAACAATGAAAATAGGAAAGCTAATTCTAGGAGCAATGGCCATCTTGATGATGATGACTTCGTGTTTCGACGACAAAGATCCGTATAGTGCGGGCATCAACTTTGCTCGTCCTCGTTATCTGAATAATGGCGTCTATGCCAACACTACTGTTGACTCAGTGGTGATGTTTAGTTATGGTAAATGGGGCGTATCACTTTCTGACGGCAGTTGGACTCGTCTGGGACTGACGGAGGGAAAGGGCAACGTGATATATCGCATTCCCGTATCTTTTGATCAGAATACCACTGGTAAGAGTCGCCAGTGTATGGTTCGTTTCTTCGACGTAGAGCATCCTGATGTGGCCAGCATATTCTACTATATTCAGCATGCCACTCGCGGTGATGGCTCTTTGGGCAACGCACCTGCGGTGAAGAAAATTACTGGCAGCGATGGTAGTCTTTTTGAGTTCAGCTACGACAACCTCTTTCGTCCGATCAACCTCACAATGTCAAAGAACGGCACTCAGCTTCGCAGTGTGACGCTGAACTATAACGACAGAGACAGTTCGCTGGTGGTTTATGATAACGAGGAAACGTATTCTTGTACGTATTCTCCTGATTTTCAGCCTTATTCATTGAAGTCTTCTACCGATACTATCGGCTATTACATGGTGAAGAATAAGTACTATTATCTTCCTATTAATACTGCTTTCAGCTACGAACATCATAAGAGCGGTAAGGTGGTTAATGCTGCTACCTACTACGTCAACGGCCGTTCGCTTGCGCCCGACAGTATGCATGTGGCCGACAGCGTATATCAGTATGCTAATGGTGATCTTCGTGAAAAGGTGATGCCTAAGTATAGCAATGTGGACAATCGCTGCCAGACGGTAGATGTCAACCAGCTTGTGGAGGGTATTGACCATTGCGACCCTTATTTGCTGATGTCGCTCTTCCGCTATGCTCGTCATACGAGTGTTCTCAGTGAGGTCGCTTCGGCCACACGTCATCAGACAGTAGAAGTGCTGCTGAATGCGGATAAGAGCATCAGTCGAATGACGGTGAGCACCACTGGTGGCGACACGGTTGTGTACGACTTCGAATATTAATTTTTAAATAATAGGGGTACTTGCTAAACCCCCTCTCGCGGAGCATAGGCTCGCGACAAACAAAACAAGATTATGGAAACAAACAAGAATCAGCGAATCAGTGTGCTGTTTATGTTCTACGGCATACTGTTCTGTGTTTGTCTGATAACGGCAAACGTTTTGGAAACCAAACAGATATCGTTTGGTCCGATGAATATGACGGCAGGACTCATTGTGTTCCCTGTCAGTTATATTATCAATGATGTGGTGTGCGAAGTATGGGGCTATAGCCGCACGCGTCTGCTCATCTGGATGGGCTTCGCCATGAACTTCCTCTTTGTGCTTTTTGGTGCCATTGCCGACTGGATTCCCGGAGCACCCTATTGGCATGGTGAAGAGGGCTTCCATCAGATTTTCGGATTGGCACCCCGTATTGCAGCAGCCTCTTTTCTGGCATTCCTCTGCGGCTCGTTCGTCAATGCCTATGTGATGAGTCGTATGAAACTGTCGTCCAACGGACAAAACTTCTCTGCTCGTGCTGTGCTAAGTACAGTCTTTGGCGAGCTGACCGATTCTCTCATCTTCTTCCCCTTAGCCTTAGGAGGCGTTATCCCCTGGGAAGAGATGCCCTCGCTTGTTATCACTCAGGTGACCTTGAAGACCGTCTATGAGATTCTGGTTCTTCCTGTGACCATCCGTGTGGTGAAATTTACAAAAGCTCACGACCACGAAGATGTCTTCGATCGTGACATCAATTACAACATTTTTAAACTGAAAGAATAATGGCAACAAGAGAGACAGAGGGTCTTCAAGCCCTTGGTAAGAAGACCGAATATCGTAGCGACTACGCCCCTGAGGTGCTAGAGACTTTTGTTAATAAGCATCCCGACAACGACTATTGGGTGCAGTTCAACTGTCCTGAGTTCACTTCGTTGTGTCCTATCACAGGCCAGCCCGACTTTGCAGAAATCAAGATTATGTATATCCCTGCCGAGCGAATGGTAGAGTCGAAGAGTCTGAAGCTCTATCTCTTCTCGTTCCGCAATCACGGCGATTTCCATGAAGACTGTGTGAATGTCATCATGAAAGATTTGGTGAAGTTGATGGAACCTAAGTATATTGAGGTTGTCGGCCTGTTCACCCCCCGTGGTGGCATCAGCATCTATCCATATGCTAACTATGGTAAGCCCGGTACTAAGTACGAGAAGTTGGCCGAACAGCGCCTCATGCAGCATCAATGCATATAGTTAATAGCTGAAAGGTTACATTAACAAGGCTATAATAGAAACTATATAAAAGAAACAAGCGTGACTTCCCATGGAGGCCACGCTTGTTTTTGTTATTTCTCATTCTATCAATTCTCTTCCTTGACTTTCTTGTAGTAACCTCTCAAGCCTTCAGCAAATCGGAAGACCAAAGTGTCGGGAGTCAGCATCTCCAAGTCGGCAGTGTCGCTCAGCAAAACCTGCTGCTGTCCCAGGGAGTCGGGCCTTACGCTGCGAAATACGATTTTACCGTTATAGATAAACCATTCGTTGTAAAACTTCAGTTTAGGGTATTCCACGGGCGATTCCTCATCGCTGGTAGCCTTTCCTCTGCTCATACCAATGGGGAAAGCCACATTGTCGGCCTTGATGCTGATGCCATACTCGCGCTCCACTTTCAGCAGTTTGACAATCGTGTCTGGCAATTGGCTTATCTTCTGCTTGATGGTGTGTCCTTCCATATCAGCACGCATGCGTAGGGTGGGGAGCACCTTGTAGCACCAGTTGCCCTGCAGGTCTTCGGTCACAATCACCATGTCGGCCTTGGTCGTGTCAACGCCATTGCGTACAATGGCCAGCTTGTCGCCGATACGTGGGTGGCCGAAAATCTTGTGCTGTTTCGAAGCCTCGAGAATATTCAGTGTGTCGGGGTCTGATCCTGAGTAGGGCGTCTCCAGATAGACCACGATGGTGTCGTTGCATCCATCGCAAGCCATACCATAGATGGTAGAGTCACCTTCTATTCTGGTGAACACCACTTCCTCTTCCTCGTTGCTTATTTTCTCTTTGCTTGTGCCGCAAGCCACGAAACATCCGATGGTCAGCAGCAATGCGAATGATAGAACTTTCTGTTTCATTATCTATGAATGCTAGTTTTGTGGGCAAAGGTAATGAAAAGTTGGCAGTTAAAGTATAGCTAATGTGATATTTTTTTATTGTCATTCAGTAAAAAAACGTTAAATGGTACAAATTACTTTATCTGCGAGGTCCTTAACTCCCAACTCTTTAGTACCTTTGCACCAATTTTAATTTTTAGTACCGAAATATTTGATAAAATCTATTTGATAAATCTATGGGAAAAAAGAAAATCAAGTTTAGTCTTGTGTACCGTGACATGTGGCAGTCATCTGGTAAGTTCCAGCCACGCAAGGATCAGTTGGAGCGCATTGCTCCCGTCATCATCGAGATGGGATGCTTTGCTCGCGTTGAGACCAATGGTGGCGCTTTCGAGCAGGTGAACCTCATGGCAGGTGAGAATCCTAACGATGCCGTACGTGCTTTCTGTAAGCCATTCAACGAGGCAGGCATCCAAACCCACATGTTGGATCGCGGTTTGAATGCACTGCGCATGTATCCTGTGCCCGACGATGTTCGTGAGCTGATGTATAAGGTCAAGAAGGCTCAGGGTGTTGATATCCCCCGTATTTTCTGTGGTCTGAACGACACACGTAATATCATTCCTTCTATCAAATGGGCCAAGGCTGCAGGTATGATTCCTCAGGCCACCCTTTGTATCACCAACTCACCCGTTCACACCGTTGAGTACTATTCAAATATTGCCGACGAAGTGATTGCTGCTGGTGCCGAGGAAATCTGTCTGAAGGATATGGCCGGTATTGGTCAGCCCGCTATGCTGGGTGCTCTGACCAAGGCCATCAAGACCAAGCACCCCGATATTATCATCCAGTATCATGGTCACTCAGGTCCTGGTCTGTCTATGGCTTCTATCCTCGAGGTATGTAACAATGGTGCCGACATCATCGATACCGCCATCGAGCCTCTGTCATGGGGTAAGGTTCATCCCGATATCATCTCTGTTCAGTCTATGCTGAAGAACGAGGGCTTCGATGTTCCTGAGATTAACATGAATGCCTATATGCAGGCACGTACGCTCACTCAGGAGTTCATCGACGAGTGGCTGGGCTACTTTATCAATCCTGCCAACAAGCACATGTCTTCACTCCTGTTGGGTTGCGGACTGCCTGGTGGCATGATGGGTTCTATGATGGCCGACCTTGGTGGCATCCAGACCATGATCAACAAGATTCGTGCTCAGAAGGGCGAGGCCGAGCTGACCATGGACGACATGCTTGTGAAGCTCTTCAATGAGGTTGAGTATGTATGGCCACGCGTAGGTTATCCCCCATTGGTAACACCATTCTCTCAATATACCAAGAACATTGCCCTGATGAACCTCCTCACCATCGAGCAGGGCAAGGGTCGCTTCGTGATGATGGACGACGCTATGTGGGGTATGATTCTCGGTAAGAGTGGTAAGATTCCTGGCACTGTTGATCCCGAGCTCGTTGAGCTGGCTAAGCAGCAGAAGCGTGAGTTCACCGATGTGGATCCTCACACCTTGCTCGAGAATGCCCTCGATGGTTTCAAGAAGGAAATGGACGAGAACGGTTGGGACTACGGTAAGGACAACGAGGAACTCTTCGAGCTGGCCATGCACCCCGAGCAGTATCGTGCCTACAAGAGTGGTCAGGCCAAGAAGCAGTTCCTGGCAGACCTCCAGAAGGCTAAGGATGCAAAACTCGGCACCCAGCTGAGCGCTGAGGAGCTGGCAGCCTTCAAGCATGCTAAGGCCGACGCATTGGTAAGTCCTTCTGCCGGTCAGATTTTCTACGAGTTCAATGGCGAGGGCGAGTGTGCACCTTGTCTCGAACCATTCATCGGTCAGAAGTACCAAGAGGGTCAGACCTTCTGCTACCTGATGGAGAAATGGGGCGAGATTGTGCCCATCCCCGCAGCACTCGGTGGTAAACTTGTTGAGGTTGGTGTCAAGCAGGGCGCAAAGGTCCGCAAGGGCGATGTGCTGGCTTGGATAGAGCGCGATGCCAAGTAAGGAAGTGGACTATCAATCAATTATAAATCAGTATTATGCAGAAGATGACCAGTTGCGTCGTCTTCTGCTTTTTCATTCTCGTCAGGTGGCCGATCGCAGTCTGGCTATCTGTCGCCAGCATCCCGAGTTGTCGCTCGACGTACAGTTTGTGGAAGAGGCAGCCATGCTCCACGACATCGGCATCCGCTGGTGCCATGCACCCTCTATCTACTGCATGGGCGAAGCCCCCTATATCGAGCATGGTCAGATTGGCGGACGCTTGTTGCGCCAACTCGGTTTCGAACGCCACGCTCGCGTCTGCGAACGACATACCGGTACCGGACTGCCCGGTTTTGAACCCGAGACCCTTGAAGAGCAGTTGGTGTGCTATGCCGACAAGTTTTATTCAAAATCACATCCCGAGCGCGTGCTTACCGTCGATCAGGCCGCTCAGAGTTTGGAACGCTTTGGTCATGAAGGCGTCGAAAAGTTTCTTGGCTGGGCCAAAATGTTTGAATAAAGCGTAAAATAATGCGTCGTACGTCAAAAAACTCATAACTCTTATCCTCTAACTCTCAACTTTTTCGTATCTTTGCACCCGTGAAACGCAAATATGCGATATTTGTTTTGCTTTCCGCTTTCATCTTTGTGTTGGCGGAAATACCTTCATCGCCCCTTCAGAACATGATTCTTAACAGGGTGATGGACGACTCGTTGTTTGCCGACACACTCTCTCGCGACACTTTAATCTCTCCCAATGCCAAGCCCGCTGCGGCGGCGTTGAAGCGCGATACGTCGCAGATGGATTCTCTCGAACTGGCTATCTATAAGCACAATAAGGCCATTGATGACTCGTTGGCGCTGGATAGCATCAATCGCAAGAAGAAAAACGGTATCGATTCGCCGGTGAAGTTCTCTGCCGAAGACTCGCTGGTTTACCAAGCTGGCGCAGGCATGGCTCATCTCTATGGTTCATCTCACGTCACCTATCAGAACATGGACCTCACCAGCGAGAAGATTTACCTCTGTCTCGACTCTTCGTTGGTTCATGCCACTGGTGCCCGCGACACCCTTGGCGAGATGTTCGGCACACCCGTGTTCAAGATGGGCAGCGACAGCTACGAGAGCGACACGATGGCTTTCAACTTCAAGACCAAGAAAGGAATTATCCAGCAGGTTTACACCCAGCAAGAGGATGGCTACCTGACCAGTGAGTTGTCGAAGCGTGGTGCCAATGGCGAGCTCTATCTGCGCCACGGACGCTACACCACTTGCGACGAGCCCCATCCCGATTTCTATCTGGCTCTGTCGCGTGCCAAGGTGCGCCCCGGCAAGGATGTGGTCTTTGGTCCAGCCTATCTGGTGGTGGCCGACGTGCCCCTTCCGTTGGCAATCCCTTATGGCTTCTTCCCCTTCACCAAGAGCTATTCCAGTGGTTTCATCATGCCAACTTATGGCGACGAGACCTCGCGTGGTTTCTATCTGCGCGATGGTGGCTACTATTTTGCCATCAGCGACAAGATGGACTTGAAACTCCTGGGCGAGATTTATACCAAGGGGTCATGGGGCGTCAGTGCTGCCAGCAACTACCGTCGTCGCTACAAGTACAGTGGCTCGTTCTTTGGTAGCTATCAGAACACCATCACCGGCGAGAAAAACATGCCTGACTACGCCAAGCAGACCAGCTTCAAGATTCAGTGGTCGCATCGCCAGGATGCTAAGGCCAATCCTTATTCCAACCTCTCTGCCAGTGTCAACTTTGCCACCAGCAGCTACGAGCGCAACAACCTGACCTCGATGTATAATCCGCAGGCGCTGACACAGTCCACACGTACCTCGTCGGTGTCGTACAGCACAGGCTTCTCCAGTCTTGGTCTCAGCCTGAGCACCACCATGAACCTCAGTCAGAACATGCGCGACTCTTCTATTGCCATGACGCTGCCCGACCTGAACATCTCGGTGTCGCGCTTCTATCCCTTCAAGCGCAAGCACATGGTGGGCAAGGAGCGTTGGTACGAGAAGATAGCATTGAGCTATACGGGTCGTCTCTCTAACTCTATCTCTACAAAGGAAGACAAGCTGATGCATTCCAGTTTGGTGAAAGACTGGCGAAATGGTATGCAGCACAACATCCCCGTTTCGGCCAACTTCACCCTGTTCAACTATATCAACATTAATCCCTCGTTCAACTTCACCGACCGTACCTATACCAATAAGGTGAAGCGCTCGTGGGACGATGCCGCCCAAACAGAGCTTCGCGACACCACCTATGGATTTTATAATGTCTATAACTGGAACCTGTCGCTCTCTGCTTCTACGAAACTATATGGTTTCTATATACCCTCGCGCAAACTCTTTGGCGATAAGGTTCAGGCCGTACGCCACGTGCTGACCCCCTCTGTCAGCTTCAGTTATGCGCCCGACTTCAGCGCCTCGCGCTATGGTTATTACGATACCTACATGAAGACCGATGCCAATGGCAATGTCTCTATGGTCGAGTATTCTCCCTATCAGGGCTCGCTCTATGGCGTGCCGGGCAAAGGCAAGACAGGTAGTCTCTCGTTCGATTTGTCGAACAACGTAGAGATGAAGATTAAGTCAGATGCAGACACCACAGGCTTCAAGAAGATCAGTCTTATCGACGAGTTGGGCGCTGCCATGTCTTATAATATGGCTACGGATATTCGTCCGCTGAGTGACCTCTCCGTGCGTATGCGACTGAAGCTGACCAAGAGCTATACCTTCAACATGAATGCGGTCTTTGCCAGCTATGTCTATGAGGTTGATTCAACAAGTGGTGCACCTCGCATCAGCGACCACACCACCTATTGGCAGAAGGGCAAGCTGGGCCGTTTCCAGGGTATGTCACAGAACCTGTCATACACCCTTGACAATACAAAGGTGGCCAACTTCTTTAAGTGGTTGCGTGGCGAACGTGTAGAGAAGAAAACGAGGGATGACGATAACGAAGACGAAGATCTTGACGACGAGAATGAGGTAGAGACCAACCTGGACCGCGACTTGGAGAAAGGCAAGCGTGGCGCCAAGGGTTCGGGCGATATGGCCGAGACCGACGAGGATGGCTATATGAAGTTCTCGCTGCCCTGGTCGCTGAGTTTTGGTTATGGTGTCACCATGCGCGAGCATACCGATGTCAGCAAGTTCAACTACAACACGATGCGCTATCCTTACAAGTTCTCGCAGAACCTGAACGTCAGTGGCAATGTCCGTCTGTCGGAAGGATGGAACATCAGTTTCTCGTCGGGCTATGATTTCGAAAACAAGAAGATATCCATGACCACAGCATCGCTCAGTCGCGACCTTCACTGTTTCAACATGTCGTGTTCTGTGGTATTGGCACCATACACCAGCTATAACTTCTCTTTCCGTTGTAATGCTTCAACCCTTACCGATGCGTTGAAGTACGACAAGCGCAGCAGCTATAGCAATAGCGTCCAGTGGTATTAAGCAACCCCCTCTAAATCTCCCCAAGGGGGAGACTTAACCCCCCCCCTTGGGAGGGTCGGGGAGGGGTTCCTGGTCTGTTTTTCCTCCCCTCCCATGTAGGGGAGGGGTTGGGGGTGGGGTCAGTATTGTTCTAACTGCAAATGGAGATACAGACCCCACCCCAACCCCTCCCCTTGAAGGGAGGGGAGTGTCTACGTAGTCCTCGGATTTTCAACCAACCCCCTCTAAATCTCCCCGAGGGGAGACCTCTCAACTCTCATCTCTCATCTCTCATCTTGCGCCGAAGGCGCACCGCCTTTCAGTAGTTGTTCCAACGACTCTTCTTCGCCTACAATCCAGATGATGTCGCCTTCTGCGAATTTGCGCTGAGGAGGCACGGCAGTCAGGTTCTCCTTGCCTTCTTCCATTCCCACCACCATACAACTGTAGCGATTGCGGATGCCACTCTCTTGCAAGGTCTTGCCAATGAAACGACTGTCGGCACCAATCACGATCTGGCGCAACTTCATCTCGCGTTTCTCCATTTCCATGTCTTCGCCCAACAGTTCCGTTTCTATTGCCAAACCGAATTTAGCCAACTGCTCATCGCTGCCGATAGCCTGCAGACGGTCGCCTGGGAAGATGATGTAGTCGCCATCGGGGATGTTCAGTCGGCGCCCGCCACGCAGAATGCTGCTGATGTGTACCCCATACTTTCGTCCCAGGTTCAACTGTTTCAGCGTGTGTCCCATCCACATCGAGTTGCCAGGCACGTCGAAGTCGGCAATATGGATATCGCGATCCAGCAGCTTACCCTCGTACAGAGGCTTCTTCTTGCCGTGCACCTGAGCCTCGATGTCGCGAGAGCGCAGGTTGTTGATAAACAGACGTTCCAGCAAGATGCTGCGCCGCTTGATGCTGCGCGAGGTGATGATGGCTATCACCACCACCACGCCGATGGTGAGCACGATGGCCGGTCCGAAGGTAGAAATATGCTGTCCGATGTAGAACACGAAGCCCAGCGCAATCATCATCCTGAACAGAATGGTGAACAGCAGCGGCAGACGGTTGCGATTGCTCTCTTTCCACAGCGCTTTAAACTCCTCGCTTCGGTTTTTCTTCATCACCATAGCCCTGAGGAAGGGCGCTATCAGCAAGATGGTGACCAGTCCTGTGGCCACGTTAGCATATCTCGGCCTTAGCAGTTCCATCATCAAAGGCTTGAAGAACGTGAACATGATGATGATGACGGCAATCGAGAGGATAGAGTATATCACCACGTTCATCGACATCTGCAGCAGCAGCTTTTTCCATTTATTAGGGTTGTTGCTTGTGGTCTGGTTCATCGACTGATGGTTCATCATGCGGATGATGCGCTTTGGCAAGCGCTTCTCCATCACGTTGTATGAGGGCAGTGCCAGCCTGATCATGTAGGGCGTCAGGAATGTGGTGATGACACTCACCGCCACCACTACCGGGTAGAGGAAGTCGCCAATGACGCCCAGCGACAGGCCCAGCGACGCAATGATGAACGAGAACTCACCAATCTGCGCCATCGAGAAGCCGCATCGCATGGCCGACTTCAGACTCTGGCCTCCCAACAGGAAGGCCAGCGAGCCGAACACCGCCTGACCTGCGATGATGGTCAGCACCAGACAGACGATAGGCAGGGCATAGTCTGCCAGTATCTGTGGGTCCACCAGCATACCTACCGACACAAAGAAGATGGCACCAAACAGGTTCTTCACCGGGTCCACCAGCTTCTCGATGCGCTCGGCCTCGATCGTCTCGGCCAGGATGCTGCCCATGATGAAAGCACCAAAGGCCGACGAGAAGCCCACCTTCGACGAGAATACCGCCATGCCGCAACACAATCCCAGCGACACGATGAGCAGCACCTCGCTGTTGATCAGCTGGCGCACCTTGCGCAGGAAGATAGGCACCGCAAAGATGCCCACCACCAGCCACAGCACCAGGAAGAACACGATCTTCAGTATCGAGCTCAGCATCTCGCCACTGTCGGGGTTGTTGCCACTGGCTATGGCGCTCAGCATCACCATCATCACGATGGCCAGAATATCCTCGAGTATCAGCACCGACATCACCATGCCCGCAAACTGCTGTTGTCGCAGTCCCAGATCGTCGAACGCCTTATATATAATAGTGGTAGAGCTCATGGCCAGCATACCCCCCAGGAAGATGCAGTCCATGCGCGACCAGTGGAACAGATGTCCCACAATGACGCCCAGCAGCGACATCGAGAAGATGATGCTGATGGTCGAGATGATGGGCGAGGCCCCCATCTTCAGAATCTTTTTGAACGAGAAGTCCAGTCCCAGCGAAAACAGCAAGAACATCACGCCGATGTCTGCCCACAGGTGGATGTTAGACATGTCCACCACCGATGTCGTGTAGGGCATGTGGGGCGACACCAGAAAGCCAGCCACGATATAGCCCAGCACCAGTGGCTGCTTCAGTTTTTTGAATACCAGTGTCACGATGCCTGCCACCATCAGTATCAGCGCCAGGTCTTGTATCATTGGGGGGAGTTCAGCCATTATATTCGCCTACTAGTTCACATATCTTGATAATCACGTTCTGTGCCTTTTCCATCGACTGGATGGGCACAAACTCGTATGGGCCGTGGAAGTTGATGCCACCGGCAAAGATGTTGGGGCAGGGCAGTCCCATGAACGACAGCTGTGCGCCGTCGGTGCCGCCGCGTATGGGTTTCACCTTCGGAGCCACTCCCGCCTCTTGCATCGCCTTCAGCACCAGGTCTATCACGTGCATCTGCGGGTCTATCTTCTCCTTCATATTGTAGTATTGGTCGGCCAGTTCTATGCAGACGGTATCCTCGCCATACTTCTCGTTCAGCTGTTCTGCCGCACGCACCATCAGTCGCTTGCGCTCCTCGAAGCGGGTGCGGTCGTGGTCGCGTATGATGTAGCTCAGCTTGGCATGCTCGGTTTGTCCTGCCATGCCCGTCAGGTGGAAGAACCCCTGATAGCCTTCGGTGGTCTCTGGTCGCTCGTCGGCAGGCATCATCCCGATGAACTCAGCCGCCAGCAAGCTGGCGTTCAGCATTTTGCCTTTCGCATAGCCCGGGTGCACGCTGCGCCCCTTGATGGTGATTTTAGCGCTGGCCGCGTTGAAGTTCTCAAACTCCAGTTCGCCCACCTCGCCACCGTCCATGGTGTAGGCCCATTCGCAGCCAAACTTCTCCACATCGAAGTGGTGGGCCCCCATGCCTATCTCCTCGTCGGGGTTGAAGGCCACACGAATCTTGCCGTGCTTCACCTCCGGATGCGCCTTCAGCCACACCATGGCCTGCACAATCTCGGCAATGCCCGCCTTGTCGTCGGCTCCCAGCAGCGTAGTGCCATCGGTCACGATCAGGTCTTCGCCCACATGCGCCAATAGCTCAGGAAACATCTTCGGACTCGACACGATGCCTTCGCTCAGCACGATGTCGCCCCCGTCATAGTGCTCCACGATGCGCGGACGGATGTTGGCACCCGAGCAGTCGGGGCTGGTGTCATAGTGCGATATAAATCCGATGGTAGGCACCTCAGCCTTTGTGTTGGCAGGCAGCGTGGCATACAGATATCCCTGTTCGTCCAGTTCCACGTCTTCCAGTCCCTCGCTTTTCAGTTCCTCTTTCAGATAGGCTGCAAAAGCCAACTGTTTCTCGGTGCTGGGCACGCTCTCGCTATCTTCTGCCGACTGCGTGTCAAACTGTGTATATTTCAGAAATCTTTCTACGATGTTCATGCTATTCAATGATGCAGTAATTTTAATTTGATTTATTTTGCCACAAAAGTACAAAATAATCGGTGAAGAGCCAAATTATTCCGTGTTAATTAGTGCACACTTTTATGCCTTGTGTGCAGCTTTCGATAATTTTCTTCATTTTATTTTTGTTGTTCGAGTTTTATTCCTTATTTTTGTAGCAACATAATCGATGCCATAGACTTCCCATTCATAGCGATGAATCTCTTAACAGTGGTAACGAACCTAATGAAAATGAATAACTGTTATGAAGAAGTGGAGTATTTTGAATATCATAATAACGTGTATAGTAGCTGCATCAATGACGGCATGCAGCATAGACGAAGACTTCAACGTAGAGACCGATGGCCCGCTGACCATCACCGTTGACGGTCAGAGCCACGACTACGACCAGGAATACATGCGTTGTCTGGGATTTTTTGGCGAGTATGTCCACTCGCTAGACGACAGCTACCTGAGTATCGTGACCCCCATCTATTGCGACTTCCTGATGGAGTTTCCGGCCGACACCAACCCCTACACATTCTTTTGCGAGGGCTACAACGGTTTCGAACGCGATGCCACCAGCGTCACCATAGGCATCAACGAGCGCCAGTGCACCTACGTCTCTGGCTCTGCCCAGATCACCCGTGCCGATGCCGAGAGCTTCACCGTGGCCTTCTCCGACTATAAGTTCCGCTGGAACAGCAGTCGCGAGATCACGTTCAACGGCACCCTCGTCGTGCCCATCAGCAACGAGTAGCGCCCCCCTTTTTTTGTTGTTTCAACAGAAAATAGTATCTTTGCATCTGTAAAGCAACAAAAAAAATAGTCCATGGATACAAAAAGAATATTGAAATACCTCCGACAAATTCAGGTCAACAACAACCGTGCTTGGTATCTGGAGCATAAGGCCGAGTACGACGCCGTGCGTGCCGACTTCGAGTGTGGTGTGCAACAAGCCATCGAGCGCATCGTCACGTTCGACCCCACCGTGTCGCACCTGCGCGTCAAAGACTGCACCTACCGCTTCAATCGCGACACGCGCTTCTCTGCCGACAAGTCGCCCTACAAAAACCACTTCGGGGCCTACATCGCCGCCCATGGCAAGAAGGCGCTGCACGGTGGCTACTACCTGCATCTGGAGCCCGACCACTGCATGGTGGCATGTGGCAACTACTGGTTGCCCACCAACATCCTCACCTCTTGTCGCAACGAGATCATGGCCAACATAGACCAGTGGCTGCAGTGTGTCGAGAGTCCCGAGTTTCTCAGCTACTATGGCAGCACCGACGCAAACCATACCACCACTCCCACCGACGTCGATAGCTGGGACCAGCCCCAGGGGTTCGGCCTCACCCGTCTGAAGACCTGTCCGTCGGGTTTCCCTCGCGACTGGGCGTATGTGCACTATCTGCGCCTGAAAGACTATTGCTGTTGGCATCGTGTGCCCGACGATTTCTTCCAAACCGACCATTGGCTCGACGATATGTCATCCATGTTCCGTGCCGCCAAGCCCATGATGGACATGATGAATTCCGTGATCGACGACTATGAATGACAAATGTTACTTTATACGGAAAAAACAAACGAAAGCCGCGGGTACGCTGACCAGCGGCTTTCGGCTTTTTTCGTATTACGAAAAAAAATGTTACGTGCAGTTTACTTCGTCTCGGGGGCCTCGCCGATGAGCTCCATAAACTCGTCGAGCTTTGGCGTGATGATGATCTGGGTGCGACGGTTGCGCTGCTTGCCCAGCTCGGTGTCGTTGCTCTGGAGAGGATTGTACTCGCCACGACCGCCTGCGGTGAGGCGCTTGGGGTCAACACCATACTTGTTTTGCAGGGCCTGTACTACCGACGATGCACGCAGACAAGAGAGGTCCCAGTTGTTGCGGATGTTTTCGCGCGCAATGGGCACGTTGTCCGTGTTACCCTCGATCAGCACGTCGTAGTCTTTATAGTCGGTGATGATCTTGGCAATCTTAGACAGGGTCTCGGCGGCACGGTCGTTGATTTCGTAAGAGCCGCTCTTGTATAACATGTTGTCTGCCAGTGAGATATATACCACGCCTTTCAGCACTTGTACGTCGACCTCTTTCAGTTCCTCTTTCGAGAGCGAGCGGGTCAGGTTGTTGCTGAGCACCATGTTCAGCGAGTCGCTCTTTGACTTCACCTCTACCAGGTGGCGGATATACTGGTTCGACTCGTTGATCTGGTCTACGAGTTTATCGATAGACACATTGTTTTGCGAGGCGTTGGAGAGGCTCTTGTCGAGCGATGCCTGCAGTTTGGCGTAGGCAGCCTTCTGCTCGTCCAATGCTTTCTGCTGGTTTTTGATTTGCTCTTCGAGCGAGGTGATGCGTGCATTCTTTCCGGCCAGGTCCTCGCGTGTGTTCTGCAGGTTGGCCGTCAGAGCCTTGTTGTCGTCTCGACATTCCGTCAGTTCTTTTTTGCTGGCACAGCTGCTCAGCAGTATGGCAGCCAGGGCTGCAACCATCATCATGTTCTTCTTCATAATCGTTCAGTTTTTATTGATTAAACATAAAAAATCGGGTGCAAATATACAGATACGACTGTCAAAACCACCAAAAGTCAATTGGAATTAGCGATTTTTAACCTCGCAGCGCCTGTTTTTTGAAAAGTTGACCTTTTAAAATGCGCCTTGCGGCGCAAGGTGAGAGGTGAGAAGTGAGAAGTGAGAGGTGGTGTGCAAACTCAACGATGAGAGTAAAAGCTCCCCTCCCTTCCGCTCGAGCTCTGCTCGCTTGCTACCGAAGGGACGCAAGAAGGGGAGGGGCAGGGGTGGAGTCTGTATCTCCATTGGCAGTTAGAACAATACTGACCCCACCCCCGACCCCTCCCCTACATGGGAGGGGAGTGCCTGCGGAGTCCTTGCATTTTCAACCGCATAGTACGTTTTGGGTATGTTCTATAAATTGCATATATCATCCGCGAACTCCCCTCCCTTCAAGGGGGGGAGTACCTACGGAGTCCTTGGATTTTCAACCGTATAGTACGTTTTGGGTATGTTTTATAAATTGCATAGATATCATCTGCTGAACTCCCCTCCATTCAGGGAGGGGCAGGGGGTGGGTCTGTATCTCCATTTGCAGTTAGAACAATGCTGACCCCACCCCCGACCCCTCCCCTACATGGGAGGGGAGTGCTTACGGAGTCCTTGGATTTTTAACCGTAAAGTACGAAAAAAGTTTTTATGGTTTGTAATATTTGCCTCTGATGTTGCGTATATAAGGATAGAGAAACGAAACAATAGTAACAACAATTTTAAAACGAAAAAGCTATGGATTGGATCATGATTCCGCTGAACTGCCTGATCGTGTTCGGCACTATTTACAAAGTGGTGGAACTGTTTGTGCGCAAGCGCGAACGACTGACACTCATCAGTAAACTGACGGAGATATCAAACGTCGATTTCAAGGGTATCAAACTCTACAACAGCGGCAATAAGTTTACTGCTCTGCGCTTTGCATGGCTTCTGATGGGAGTGGGCTTGGGATTCTTTGTAGGCTTCTTCCTCAACTTTGTGTCGGCTAGTGGAAACCTCGAAACCCTCACCGAGTGGCAATTCATGAATAAAATAGGTGGCATCATCTATGTGTCTTGCATCAGTTTCTTTGGTGGCTTAGGCTTGCTTATATCATATTATACAGAACGCAAGGCAGAACAGACTGAGGATAAGAAGAACGACGACAATCAAATCTGATGCAGCAGGCAGACGAACAGCAACTGATAGCACGTATCCTCGACGGACACGCCGAGGATTACGGCTATTTCCTGACGCGCTACGGGCAGGAGGTGTTCCGGCTCGTGGCCCGACTGGTTCCCCAGCAGCAGGATGCCGAGGAACTGGTGCAGGATGCCTTCGTGCGTGCCTTCAACCGTCTGGACACCTATACCGGTGAGGCGCAGTTTCAGACGTGGCTGTGCCGCATTGCCTACAACCTCGCCGTGAGCTGGCTGCGCAAGCAGAAAATGAAATACATCAGTATAGACGAGCGCCCGGACATCAGCGATGCGGATATCGACCGACTGCTGGACGACAATTCGCGCGTAGAGCAACTCCGCGATGCCTGCGCCCAACTGACGCCCGACGAGCAAACCCTCGTCAACCTATATTATTACGACGAAAAGCCCATACGCGACATCGCCTATATCCTGGGACTCGAACAGGGCAATATCGCTACACGGCTTTTCCGCATCCGCAAGAAACTATATCTAATCATCAAAAAAACAGAGAAACTATGACAGACCGTGCACTACACGAGGCATTGCGCCAACAGGCAGAGCAGCACCCCATGGAGCTGCCATCGAACTTTGCCTATACCACCATGCGCAGAATCGCGAAAGAGCAGCAGGCGCGCCAGCGGCATGAAAAAGTGGTGGCCACGGTGACCATCTGCATCTGTTGCGTGCTGGGCATCGCCGTGATGGGCTATTGCTATGGCGAGGCATTGCTGAAGGGGCTGCACGCCATGCTGCATCACACCGAGGGTTTCGGCGTGGTGCCCGGTTTAGCCTTCTGCTGCCTGTTTTTGGCCACGCTCAATTATTTCCTGCGTCGCCACTTTATCAGATAAAACGACCCCCTCCTTACCTCTTTTCTTTTGGATTAACCAAATAGTTTCGATGAGACAATAAAGCACAGAAGAGGGCTTAACAATGCGTCAAGGTCTCCTGCAGTAGTCGTACCAGCTTCTCGGGTCCGGCGATGATGCTGATCTTGCGATTCTCAGCCAGGGGCACGATGATGCCACCGGCCTCGCTGACGATGAGCTGTCCGGCACACACGTCCCAGAGGTTGAGGTTGTACTCCCAGTAGGCATCTATGGTTCCCATCGCCGTGCAACAGAGGTCGTAGGCCGCACTACCCATTCTGCGGAAGCCACGCACCTGCGGAATGACGATGCTAGCCTCGCGGATATTGTTGACGGGATGAGTAGCCTTGTCGTAAGGAAAGCCCGAGGCCACCACACATTCCTTCAGCGCCGTCTTGGCAGACACGTGCAGGCTGTTGATGCGCTCGCTGCCGGCCTTTCCCAGCCAGGCGCCCTGGCCCTTGATGGCCGTATAGAGCTCGTCAAGATAGGGGGCATAGACCACGCCCACCATGCATTCACCACGGTAGGTGATGCCAATGCTGACGCAGAACACGGGCAGGCCCTGCGAATAGCTGTTGGTGCCGTCGAGCGGATCTACCACCCAGGCCCATTCGCTCTCGGCGTGCAGGTGCTGCCCCGTCTCCTCGCCGATGACAGAGTGTGTGGGGTAGAGGCGCGAAATCTCTGCCAGCAGATAGTCCTCGCAGGCCTTGTCCACCTTCGTGACGACGTCATAGACATTGCTCTTCGTGTCAATACCTATATTGTTTGACCGGAAGGCAGCCAGCTGCAGTTTGCCGCAATGCAGCGCCATCTGTACGGCAGCATCCTTCATCTCCGTGAGCATTTCTTCTAATTGTTCTTTCATAAACACATCATTCTTATTACCGGGCAAAGATACAATGAAAAACGCGAAAATCAAAATTTTAGCCTGCGCTTTTCTCTCTCTCGCATTAAGTCGCGCATGAAAAAAAAGTTTGGGAAAACGATGGCAGATAGAATTATATTATGTATCTTTGCACCAAATCTGATAATAAACGCGTACTGGGAAGTACATGTTTGCTAACCGCGATAAGAATACAAAGTCTATAAATCTATTAACGAATTAACTTAATATGACATCACTCAAAGGAAAGATTAACCGCGACTTGCCGCTACGTCTCAGTTTGAGAATAGCTGTGGGCATTTCGGTGTTGCTGGCCGTCACGCTATTTATCATGCTGCGCTTCACACGCCAGACGATGAAAGAAGATGCGCTGAAAAGGGCCGAAAACACACTGGAACGTGCCAATACGAACATCGACAATACCTTGCTGAGCGTGGAGGAAACCATCGGCAACGTGTACTTCAATATGAAGTTCGACGACCCCGAGAAAATGTATGGCTTTGCCCACCGCATTGTGGAGAGCAACCCGTATATCAGCGGTTGCGCCATAGCCTTCAGGCCTGGCTATTTCAAGGGGCACAACGAGTTTGCGGCCTATGCCTTTCGGGTGGACAGCACACAGCAGGACGGTGAGAATGCCCTGATAGTACACGCCGACACGTTTGGCACGAAACCCTATACCCGACAGATATGGTACACGCGCACCATGACCATGAACAAGGCTATCTGGCTGAACCCGCTCGAGGGCATGGAGACAGACATCGAGCCACTCACGGCCGTCAGCGCACCAATCAGAGATGCCAAAGGCGAGCCCTATGGCGTGATATGCACGTTTGTATCTACGGGGCTGCTTTCCAACCTGATAGTGGCTGCCAAGCCATCGCCACAGTCGTACTGTGCACTGCTGGACCGACATGGGGCGTTCGTCGTTGACCCCACGGGCGGCCATCTGCAGAAGATCAAGGCCAAGAACCTGCCTGGCGAGTCGCTGCAAGAGGCTGTGAAAAGGGTGATGTCTGGCGACAAGGGCAGCATGCCGTTCGAGGTGAACGGCCACAAGTTTATCTTGTTCTACAAGCCTTTCACGCTGGCAAAGGTGCCATACCGCTCTATGGACGACCTGGAATGGAGCCTCGGGGTGGCCTTTGCCGAGGCCGAGATTTTTGGCGGCTATAATACGCTGCTCTACTATGTGCTGATTATTGCCATCGTGGGCATCGTGCTGATGTGTCTGCACACGCACCTCATCATACGCCACCGACTGAAACCGCTGAAGTTGCTGACTCAGCTCACCGAGCGAATAGCTCAGGGGCACTATGATGAGCCTTTCCCCAAGCGACACACGAACAACGACGAGATTGGCATGCTGCAACGCCACTTCCAGAAAATGCAACGCTCGGTATCGACCAACATCAACGAGCTGCACGAACTGACCGACACCATCCAGAAGCGCAGCAAGGAACTGCACATTGCCTACAAACAGGCTAAGAAGGGCGACAGGGTGAAGACGGCCTTCCTGCACAATATGACGGACCAGATGCTGAACCCCGCCTTCGCCATACAAAACGATGTGGCGGCGCTGAACCACTTCGACCGCGAGGCAAGTGCTATGAGCGTAGGCCAGCTGGTGGACGATATACAGCAAAACGGCACCACCATCACGCTGATACTGAACAACCTGATTAATCTCTCGGAAAAAGAGATAGAACAGGAGAAAGAGGCCGAGATTGACAATGAGATAAGGATAGGTCAAGAGATAGACCGGGAAATAGAACAGAGACAAAAGAAAGGAGGTGAGTTATGACGCGCATTCGTTTGTCGTTCTCGACCAAGGTCAGCTTGTGGGTACTGCTCATTTCTGTACCTCTGTTTCTGGCATCGGTAGGCGTGCTGTTCTGGCAGTCGCACAAAATGATACGCAACGAGGCCGTGCATAGGGCCAGCGACGTGTTGGTGGGGGCCATGCACCGCATCAATCGCTATCTGATCACGGCACAAACGGCCACCAACTCGAATGCGTGGCTGGTGGAACAGTCGCTCAGGGCCGACTCGCTGCTGTCGTTCACCAATCGCATCACCACCACCAACCCTTATACAGACGGATGTGCCATCAGTACCGAACCGGGGGCTATTCCGGGCCATCCTGATGGATTCATGGCTGTGTCGTTCAACGACAAAGGCACTATCAAGACTTTAATTGAGACAGACCATGTGTATTTCCAGGAGCGCTGGTATACCGTGCCTCGCGCGCAGCAGAAGTCGGTGTGGGTGGTGTCGAACGAAAAAAAGAGCGAGCTGGACATGGACGACGAGGTGATGATTGCTTCCTATCCGCGTCCGCTCTACAACGAGCACAGACAGTTTGTGGGCATCATCTCTACATGGCTCTCGCTGAACCACATCTCGCATTTGTTGGCCGAGGTGCGACCGTATCCGCATTCTTACTATATGATGCTCGACGAAGAGGGGCGCTTTGTGGGCCATCCTGACTCTACACGTCTGTCGGGCAAGACCATCTTCAGCGTGGCCGATCCGCAACGTGAGTCGGACTTGATAGCGCTGGGCTATGAGATGACCAGGGGCAAGAAGGGCAACATGTCGGTGGTGATCAACAACACCAAGTCGCTGGTGTGCTACATGCCCGTAGAGGGAACACCGTGGAGCCTGGCCATCGTTTGTCCTGACAGCGACATCATGAAGGGCTTCAACCGGCTGACCTACGTCGTCGTGGCGCTGCTCATCATCGGTCTGATATTGATATTTGTGTATTGCCACAAAGACATCACCTTCATGCTGCAACCGCTGCAGCCCCTGTTGGAGAAGGCGCAGGCCGTGACCAACGGCAAACTGGATGTGGACATCACGCATACCGGTCGCACGGACATCATCGGTGTGCTGCAAAACAGCTTTGCCACGATGCTTGAGTCGCTGAACTACTACATCAACAGTGTGCGCAATGCCACGGAGCAGACGCAGCGCTACAATCGTGAACTGGAACACACCACCAAGTTGGCCATGGAAGCCGAGCAGCAGAAGATTGTGTTCATTCAAAACGTGTCGCACCAGATCAGAACACCCCTGAACATCATTATGGGATTCTCGCAGGTGCTGAACATTCCTACAGACGATGCGTCGCTGGGCGATGCCATGGAATCGGACGAAATCAAAAGCATAGCGACCACAATCACTCACAACAGTCATCTGCTGGTGCGCATGGTGATGATGCTGTTCGACAGCTCGGATGTGGGCAAGGTGAAAACCAGCAAAATCAATAAGCGCGAGCCGGTGGGCTGCAATGATGTGTGCCGTAGGGCCATCAAATTCGTCACGAGGCAGAACCCCGATGTGCCTGTGGGATTCGAGAGCGAGGTGGCCGACGACTTCTTGTTGCACACGAACGGGCGCTACCTGGAGTTCACCATCGAGGAACTTCTGAACAATGCGGTGCGCTATTCCGACCGGCAACATGTGGCGCTGCAGGTGAAATGCCACGACCAGACGGTGAGCTTCATCGTGACCGACACGGGTAAGGGTATTCCGGAAGCGGAAAGGGAGAAAATATTCAGGTTCTTTAGCAAGGTCGACGACTTTACCGAGGGCTTGGGTTTGGGGCTGCCGCTGTCTAAGCGTCATGCCGAATCGCTGGGCGGAAACCTGACGCTGGATGCCAGCTATCATGACGGTTGCCGCTTCGTATTGGAGCTTCCTATCTCATAAGTTCACTGTGAGGAAAAGTAAGCATTATTTGTCTGTTTGTATTGACTTCTTGGTCATAATTGTTGCGCAAATGGAGAATAATGCTTACTTTTGCATCCTCTTTTAGCGAATGCAAACGTAATGATATGATAGAAATAGGATTGAAACATACCAGCGAACTGACGCAAACGTCATTTCCCAACGCGTGCGGACACAAGTATGCACTCTTTTTTGATATCGATGGTACGCTGGTCAGTTTCAAGACCCATACCATCCCTGCCTCTACGATAGCGGCTCTGACTCAGGCCAAAGCCAATGGCCACAAGATTTTCATTGCTACCGGCAGGCCTCCGCTGATTATCACCAATCTTGGTGCTATCCAGCAGCTCATCGATGGCTTTGTCACCATCAATGGTGCTTTATGCTTTGTAGATAACCAGGTGGTCAGCTGCAAAGCGATCCCCCAGGAGGACGTCCTGACCTTGGTAAACGATGCGCAGCAGAAGGACTACGGATTGATTGTGGTAGGCGAAAAGGATGTGGCCGTGCTCGACCCCCATGGTGAGGTGGATAGAGTTTTTCGTGGGGAGATAGCTGTAGAGAACCTTCACCTCTCGAAGCCACTAGACGTGGTACTGCAGCAGCGCATCCTTCAACTCACACCTTTCTTCTCACAGGACTACGAGCGCGAGATCCTGCTGCATATGCCTGGCTGCACCTCAGGGCGATGGCACCCTGCCTTCACCGATATTACGGCCAAGGGCGCCGACAAAGGCGAGGGCATCAGGACCCTGTCTGCGCGTTTGGGCATTGACATGAACTACACCATGGCTTTTGGCGACGGCGGCAATGATACCTCGATGGTCAAGGCAGCAGGCATAGGAGTGGCTATGGGCAATGCGTTGGAATCATTAAAAGCGGTGGCCGACTACACCACCACCTCTGTGGATGAGGATGGCATCCAACAGGCCTTGCGACACTTCCAGTTGATATAAGTAGCATTGCTTTTTTTCTGAAATAAAAAAGAGCGAATCAAGGCATATCCTTGGTTCGCTCTTCGTGTAACAACATTACGCTTCCTTAGCCTTTTTTTGTATGGATTATTAAGATAGTTTATGACGCTTACCAGTTATCATTCGTGATGGTCGGCGTGTTGCCGTGGCGTGTACAACAGTAGAAGTGGCGGCGGAATTGGTGTTAAAAAATGAATAAATATGTAGAAAAGTCGCAGAATATATGTAATTTTGTGCGCTCATTAATTGATGAGCTTGGAAAAAAGACTAAACGAAAATTATAGCATAAAGATGAAAAAGACGATGAAAAAATGGATGCGTGCTGCCATGATGATGGCAGCAATGGCAGGCTCGTCGGCTCAAGCCAGTGCGAGTCAGGCGGTTACGCCCCTTTGGTTGAGAGATGTGATGGTGAGCCCCGACGGCCAACAGGTGTTGTTCTGCTACAAAGGCGACATCTACAAAGTTTCTACAAAAGGTGGAACAGCCGTGCAGTTGACCACACAAGACAGCTATGAGTGCTCGCCCGTGTGGAGTGCCGATGGCAAGCAGATAGCTTTTGCCAGCGACAGACACGGCAATCTGGACGTGTTCACCATGGCTGCAGAAGGAGGTTCGGCTACCCGACTGACCTACAATAGTGTGGCCGAGGTGCCACAGGCTTTCTCGCCCGACGGCAAGTGGGTGCTCTTTGGCGCCGCCATTCAAGACCCTGCCGAGAGTGTGTTGTTTCCCGACAATACCTTGCCCGAACTATACAAGGTGCCCGTGAAGGGCGGAAGAACGCTGCAAGTGCTGGGCACACCGGCCGAGATGCTGAGTTTTGCTGCCGATGGCAAGAGTTTCTTCTATCAGGACCGCAAGGGCTATGAGGACGAGTGGCGCAAGCATCACACATCGTCGATCACTCGCGATGTGTGGTTCTATGATGCCAAGAGCGGACAGCACACCAACGTGACGGCTCATGCTGGCGAAGACCGCAATCCCGTGGTCAGCGCCGATGGCAAGACGCTCTACTTCCTGAGCGAGCGCAATGGTGGCAGCATGAATGTGTATGCCCAGAAGGCTGGGGCTGACAGTGGACTGAAGCCTACGGCTGTGACGAGCTTCAAGACGCACCCGGTGCGCTTCTTGAGTGCTGCACGCAATGGCTTGTTGTGCTATACTTATAATGGCGAGATCTATACGCAGAAGAATGGCGAAAAACCTCAGAAACTGAACATCACGCTGACGCGCGACGACGAGCCCGTGGTCAGGGACTTGGCCTTCACAAGCGGGGCACGCCAGGCGGTGGTCAGTCGCGATGGCAAGCAGGTGGCCTTCGTGGCCCGCGGCGAGGTGTTCGTCACCAGCACGGAGTATGCTACCACGCGCCGCATCTCGCAGACGGCTGGTGCCGAGGCCGACGTGGACTTTGCGCCCGACGGACGCACCATCGTCTATGCCTCTGAGCGCAATGGCAACTGGCAACTCTATACGGCCAGCATCGTCAGAGACGAGGACCTGAACTTTGCCAATGCTACGCTGATTAAGGAGGAAAGCGTGTTCCCTGAACTGCCCGCGCTGCAACTGAATGGCAAAATCGACTTCTCGCAGGTGGAGCGCCACAGTCCTAAGTATAGTCCCGACGGCAAGAAGTTGGCCTTTATCGAAGATCGTATCAAACTGAAGGTGGTGGACCTGAAAACCAAAAAGGTGACGCAGGTCACCGATGGCAGCAAGTGGTACGACCAGGACGGCGGGTTCGACTACGAATGGAGTCCCGACGGCAAGTGGTTTGTGCTGAGTTATATTGCCAACAAGCGTGACCCCTATGCCGACCAGGGCATCGTGAGTGCCGAGGGGGGCGAGATTCATCCCATCACGCAGAGTGGCTACATGAGTGGTCGCCCGCGTTGGGTGATGGATGGCAAGGCTATCATGTTCGAGAGCGAGCGCTACGGCATGCGCAGTCATGCCTCGTGGGGCAGTCAGGAGGATGTGTTCCTGGCTTTCCTTACACAGGATGCTTACGATCGCTATCGTCTTTCGGCCGAGGACTATGCACTGCTGAAGGAACTGGAAAAGGCTAAGCCTGAGAAGAAGGATGCAGCCGACAAGAAGAACGATAAGAAGGCTAAGGAGAAAAAGGCTGAGACGGACTCTGTCAAGGTGCTCTCGATTGAGTTTGAGGGCATCGAAGACCGTATTGTGCGACTGACGCCCAACAGTAGTCGTCTGGGCGATGCCATCGTGAGCAAGGATGGCGAGAGCCTGTACTATTTCTCGGCCTTCGAGGGCGCACCCGACCTGTGGAAGATGGATCTGCGCAAACACGAGACTAAGTTGCTGAGCAAGGGCGGCAGCGGGGTGCTGCAGATGGACAAGGATGGTAACCTTTATTCGCTGGGCAGCAGCATGAAGAAGATTGAGAAGGGCGACAAGATTACTCCTATCTCATACGATGCGCAGATGAAGCTGGACCTTGCTGCCGAGCGCGAATATTTGTTGCGCCATGTGGCTAAGCAAATCAATAAGAAGATTTTCCGTACTGACTATAATGGTTGCAACTGGGACTTGATGGTGCAGAACTATGCGCGCTTTTTGCCTCATATTGCCAACAATTACGACTTTGCTGAATTGCTCAGCGAGTTGTTGGGCGAACTGAACGTGAGTCATACGGGCGGACGCTTCCGTCCTGGTGCTAAGGGCGATGCTACGGCACAGCTGGGACTGATCTACGACTTGACCGAGGCTACCGATGGCCTTAAGATTACGGCTGTGCTGGAGGGTGGACCCTTCAGCAAGGCTAACAGCAAGGTGAAGGCGGGTGACGTGCTGACTGCTATCAACGGTCAGGCTGTGACGAAGGATACCGACCTGGCTCAATTGCTGAACCTGTGCCGGGGCAAGAAAACGCTGGTGAGCCTGAAAGGTAGTGCCGGAACTTGGGACGAGGTCGTGCTGCCTATCAGTCTGTCGGAACAGGATAACTTGCTCTACAAACGCTGGATCAAGAGTCGGGCTGCCGAAGTGGAGCGCTTGTCGAACGGACGACTGGGCTATGTGCACATCGAGGGCATGAACGATGCCAGCTTCCGCGATGTCTATTCCGACATTCTGGGTAAGTATAACCTGAAGGAGGGTATCGTCATCGATACACGCTACAATGGTGGCGGACGTCTGCATGAGGATATCGAGATTCTCTTCTCGGGTCGTAAATACTTCACGCAGGTAATCAGGGGCAGAGAGGCGTGCGACATGCCAAGTCGACGATACAACCACTCCAGCATCATGTTGCAGGCTGAGGGCAACTACAGCAATGCCCACGGCACGCCCTGGGTGTATAGTCATCAGAAGATTGGTAAGTTGGTTGGTGCTCCCGTGCCTGGCACCATGAGTTCGGTGAACTGGGAGACGCTGCAAGACCCCACATTGATATTCGGTGTGCCTGTGATTGGCTATCAGTTGCCCGACGGTACCTATCTGGAGAATACACAGCTGGAGCCCGACGTGCCCGTACTGAACCGCCCCGAAACCGTTGTCAAGGGTGTTGACCTACAGCTGGAGGCTGCCGTGCGTGAGCTGCTGAAGGAGCTGTAAAGTGTCTGTCAATCAATACGCAAACTTTCCTGCTGGTTTACGTGCCATGTATATCGGCAGGTGTTTGGCACTAAGAAATAAAGTAAGAGGCTGTTGGTTTATTGCCAACAGCCTCTCGCTTATATAAGTCTCTCGCTTTTATCAACAGCCTCTCGCTTTTATTTGTTAACGGCTTGGGGCGTCCAAGCCTCAAAGAAACGCAGCACTTTCTTTTGGTCGTAGCCTTGTCCCTCTTCCAGAAAACTTGAGTCCTGGATGTGGATAACTTGACCTTCCTTGTCGAGCACCACAAACACGGGGAAACCAAAACGACCGGCATTGTTCAGGCGCTTCATCAGCGCGCGGGCCTGTTCCGCCTTGTCGGCACCCTGTGACTGGCGTGGGTTGTAGTTCACGTGGATATACTCGAAGTTCTTGCCGATAACCTCGCTGATAGCCGCATCTTTAGTGATGAAGTCGGCAAACTTCAGGCACCAGGGGCACCAGTTACCACCCACCTGACAGATCACATACTTTCCCTCGGCTTTGGCCTTGGTCACTGCCTTGTCAATCTGCTCCAGCGGGTTGACAGCCTCGTCATAGACTTTCTTCAATCCATTCTGTGCGTGGATGTTGAGGGTAAAAACGCAAGACAACAGCAGCATCACAATACCTTTGGCAGTGAGCTGGCAGAGATAACTATTAACTGTTTTCATTCTTTCCAATTGTTTTGTTTCACATTCCGCCTGCAAAGATAATGCTTTTCTGTGATTTCTCAAAACAATGTCCCCCTGATTCTCCCGTGTCGTTCTCTTTTGTAATTACAAAATAATAAAAGGTTCCAAGGAATTACAAGCATGATTTATTCTTTGAAACCTTTTTAATATTTTGTGATCCCGTTGGGATTCAAACCCAAGACCTTCAGAACCGGAATCTGTCATTCAATTTCTTTGAGTATCTCTTTGTTTATGGGCATCTTCGGCATTCCTCAAAAACGCATTTGCGCCGATTTTGCGCCGATTCGGCTTGTTAATACTCTCTTGTCGGTTGCAAAGGTACGAATAAGCGAGCAAAAAGCCAAATTAATTATGGACTTTTTCGGGTAAGAGTGCTTCGAATGAGCACAAATTTGGAAGATTGTACTGTTAATTTGGAAAATTTTCCATAAAATCTTCACTTTTCTAGATAAAAATACTACCTTTGCACCATCAAAGCACTGATTTATGGAAAAAAATGCCCTATTGAACCACGAAGTCGTTATGGCTTCTTCTGACAAGACCACCAACAACTTCATTTCAAAAATGAAGAAGGAAGGGCGTCTTATCAAGATTGCCGCGAAGATTTACACCACAAATCTCAACGACACTCCGGAGAATATCATCCGCAGGAATCTCTTTTTCATCCTTGGAGAGCTGTTCCCCGATGCCGTCATGAGTCATCGTAGTGCTTTCGAATGCCGTCCCACAAGTGACGGACACATATATCTTACTTACGGCTATACGAAAAAGATATCATTGCCCGGTATTACCGTTCACCTGTTAGAAGGTCATAAGGCATTATCAAGGGATTATCCTTTCATGGGAGGTCTGCACATGTCTTGCAGTGCCAGGGCCTATCTTGAAAATCTTCAGACCGGCTATAGCCGCGATGGCGTTTCCAAGTGTCTACCACAGGATGTTATCGAAGAAAAATTGGATAAAGTTTTGCAGACCAACGGTGAAGATGAATTGAACAAGTTGCGAGACACAGCTCGCGAGATAGCCAGACAACTCGACATGTCTGATGAGTTCAAGAAACTGGAATCCATCATTGGGGCCATCCTTTCCACTAAGCCCTCGAAGATTCTTACTTCCTCGGTTGCTGAAGCCCGTGCATTGGGGGAACCGTTCGACAGTCAACGACTGAAGCTTTTCAGCATTCTGATGGCTGCACTCAACGAGCGTGAGTTCGAGAATTTCCCAGAGCCAAACGAGACGGATGCTGCCTATAATAACTTCGCTTTCTTTGAGAGTTATTTCTCCAACTATATCGAAGGAACTGAGTTCGAGGTGGACGATGCCCGCCAGATTATTGAGACCCGTACTCCCATGCCAGCCAGAAATGCTGACAGCCACGACGTGCTTGGTACATACTACATCGTTTCTAATCGCAAAGAGATGGCTGTCACGCCCACCTCTCCAGATCATCTGATTGACATTCTCCAGCATCGTCATCGCATTATGATGTCCGCCCGTCCAGAGGCTAATCCTGGCATGTTCAAAACACAGAACAACCGCGCAGGCGAGACACATTTTGTAGATTATCAACAGGTACGTGGCACTCTCAAGAAAGGTTTTGAGATTTATAGTGTCTTGCGCCATCCCTTTGCTCGTGCTCTTTTCATGCTCTTTATGATTAGCGAGGTTCACCCGTTTTCTGACGGCAACGGACGTGTATCCCGTATCATGATGAACGCAGAGTTAACTGCTGCAGGACAGTCGAAAATCATCATTCCAACCGTTTTCCGCACCGATTACCTCAGTGCATTGCGTCAACTAACCAGGAAGGACAACCCTGAGAAACTGATCAATGCCATCCAGCGTGTCCGTCTATTCAGCTATAACCTGCGGGGAGACAACTTCGAGCAGATGCGCGACTACATGGAACGCTGCAATGCCTTCAAGGAAGAGGACGAGTATATACTTCGGTTTTAGTTTCCGTTAAGGTGTCACGAAATGTAAAGAGACATCATGGATAGAGTTGATAATGAAAGTCGCATAAGTCGCTTGGAGTCTGAAATCAGGTATCTGAGAGGGTTGCTTGACGAGAACGGAATTGCATACGACTATGAAACATACGTCGATAGTTCCAAGAAGGAGGAACCTGTTCAGATAGAATTTCCTGTGCTGACGGCCGAGCATGCTATACAGTTCTATTCTTACTTTCGAGGGCGCAAGGATGTGTATGTGAAGCGGGCGGCGAAGAAAGGATATTATACGCAATGTAACAATTTCTGGAAATATGGGGTGTGTCCCAAAGCGAGTGGGGAGAAAGTGAAATGCCAGGAATGTCCGGCAAAGGATTATACAGAGCTGAAGGTGTCGGTAATCTTGGAACATCTCAATGGCAGAAAGGAAGATTGCACCGATGTAATCGGTTTATATCCACTTTTTCCAGATGGAACATGTTGGTTCCTGGTTTTTGACTTCGACAATCATGAAGAGGATGCTTCTCCAAAGGAAGGATGGGAACGGGAAGTTGATGCGCTGAGGGAAATATGCAAATCGGTCGGAATTGATGCATTGGTAGAACGTTCCAGATCGGGTCATGGTGCCCACGTTTGGATATTCATGAATGAAGCTATCCAAGCGGCGAAAGTTCGGAGATTTGGTGAAGCATTACTGGCTAAGGGCTCAGAATCAGTTAGTATGAAGAGTTTCCAATATTATGACAGGATGATGCCAATGCAGAATAACCTACCTGAAGGGAAATTGGGAAATCTCATCGCCCTGCCTCTTCAGGGACAAGCACTTCGTAAAGGAAATAGTGCTTTTGTGGATGAACTATGGAGACCATACCATGACCAATGGGAAAAGTTGATGCATACGCGGAAGTTGTCTGAAACAGATGTAGATACGTACATCAAGGCGTGGTGTCCAGAGGCTGACACCATGAAATTGTTCCAAAGTGACAAGGTGGATGAGTCTGAAGACGGAAACTTGCTCTTCTTTGGAACCAGTCCCCTTCCTTTGCCCCGTTACTTTAAAACAGACGATGTAGATGGAACGGTGAAAGTTATTCTCGCTGATGGCGTATATGTTGACAAACGGAATTTGAAACCACGTTTGCAGAATGCCATCAGGAGACTGGCTGCCTATACAAATCCGCAGTTCTACCAGAATCTGGCCTTAGGGTTCTCTACTCGTGAAACACCACGGATAGTATATGACGGGTATGACAATGGTGATTATATCGTTCTGCCACGAGGTTGCTTCGAAGAACTGAAGAATCGTTTGTCTGAGGCCGGGATCCCCTATGATATCAAGGATAAGAGGCAGAAAGGACAGACTATAGATGTTTCTTTCAGGGGGGAACTGTATGCAGAACAGATTGTTGCGGTTGAACACCTCCTGAATTATGATAACGGGATGCTGGCAGCTGCAACAGCTTTTGGTAAGACTGTCATTGGCGCTAATCTGATTGCCAAACGGAAGGTCAATACGCTTGTACTGGTGCATACCGCTGAGATTATGAATAATTGGGTCAGAGATTTGGAACGATTCCTTGTAATCAATGAAGAACTGCCGACATATACTACGCCCAAAGGTCGCATAAAACAAAGAGATTCAGTCATCGGTACTTTCTCCTCTCAGAAAAAGGCGGCAACGGGAATCATTGATGTTGGCATGATAGGTTCGTTAGGGAAGATGGATGACGTCAATCCGATGGTGCGCAATTACGGGATGATAATAGTGGATGAATGCCATCATGCAGCTGCAGCAACTTTTGAAAACGTTCTGCGGGCATCGACTGCCAAATATGTGTATGGTATGAGCGCTACCGTGAAGCGGGGTGACAAACAAGAACGTAAGCTGTATATGCAGTTAGGGCCTATTCGGCATAGGTATACCGCCAAAGAACGGGCAGAGAAACAGGGTATTGGTCATTATGTATATCCTCGGTTTACGAGGATTGTTGACCTATCATCATCAGAAGATAGACATATTTCAGAATTGAATCGGTTAATTGTCGATAATGAGTTGCGGAATATGCAAATCGTGGCTGATGCGATAGATTGTGTCAAGAAAGGCAGGACTCCAGTAGTGATGACTAAATATAGGGAACATGCTGAAACTTTATATACCCTTTTGCAAGGTGCAGCAGCACATGTCTTCCTTTTACAAGGGGGAACAGGCTTAAAAGCACGAACCGAATTGAGAGAGAAAATGGCATCGGTAAGTCGCGACGAAAGTGTAATCCTCGTCGCAACAGGGCAATATATCGGTGAGGGTTTTAATTATCCACGATTAGACACAATGCTATTGGCAATGCCGATATCATTTGAAGGAAATGTCGAGCAATACGCAGGCCGACTGAACCGCGATTATGAAGGAAAAAAGGATGTCATCATCTTCGATTATATTGATAAACACATTCCCGTATTAGAACGGATGTATCATCGGCGTTTGAGAACTTATAAGAAAATAGGTTTTGAGGTTTGTACGGAAGTGATGGATAAGCAGGTGGTGAACAATTCCATCTTTGATTATGCTGGCTATTGGCATATATTTGAGAAGGATATTCTTTCTGCAAAGAGGAGCATTGTCATCTCTAGTCCATACCTTAGTTCAAGGAAAGTTGACTGGCTTGCAGACCAGTCTGAGACTATTCAGAAAAGAGGCGTAACTCTCACCATTTTTTCTCTATGTACAGAGGACTATCCAGAGGACGGTAGGGAACACCATGCAGAATTGCTGGAGCAGTTGAGTGACGCAGGATTCATCGTAAATGTGCAGAAAAAGTGTCATGAACGTTATGCTGTAATTGACCAATCACTTGTTTGGTATGGCAGTTTAAACCTTCTCTCCAGAGGGTGGGAGGAAGATAGTCTGATGCGGATAGATTGCCCAGAAATTGCGGCAGAGCTATTGGAGTTGACATTAAAATAAGCCAAATTTCAAGAGTACTTTTTTCAGGCAGAGTCCGAAATTCTGTGAACAATATCGCCTTGAAATGTTAAATTTTTGAGATTTTGCTATAATCACTTGTATCGTCGCTTTATTGGTTTACTTTTGCAGCCATAAATTGAAATTGTATTTTGATATGGTTAAGAAAGAAATCAAAAGCATCATTCTCTATCTCGATAGCGCAGTTGCTATCGATTATCTGTTGTAAAAGGCACCAAACATATTGGTCTAAAAACATCATACATCAAAAACAAGAGTTTTGATGATGACTATTTTAAACGACTGATTGTTGATTATATATCAAAATTTGGGAAAGCCTCGCGCAAAGAAATAGATGAATTACTTAGCAATAAGTTGTCTGAGGCGTTGACTGACCGTCAAAAATATGATAAGATAACTAATCTGTTGTCTTCATTGAAACGTAAGGGCATAATCGCCGTTGACAAGAACAGAAATTGGGTTCTTGTAAAGTAACGGATTAACAAGAGAAATGTATGGTGATTTACAAAAGGAACTTGTAAATTGTTGATAATGAGAAAGATGAAGATTAAGAAAATAACAAGAGATTATTTTAGGTTAGCAATGGGGCACAAAAGAGAAATACTACCCCAAAATTACTAGAAATGAAGAGCCTTTGGAATTAATTAAGAGCCGGAAAACTTTACCAGTTTGGTGAATAGTATGACTCGTAAGTGGGTAAAAAGTTACGGAGAAAAGTAAAAATCTCCGTAACTTTTTACATATAATCATGATAGTTGGAAGTCCATTCCCCAGAATGAAAATTATCGAGAAGCCCTTTATTTACTGGGATTCTCAATAATCAAATGATTTTTCAAATCTGGATTGGCTTCGCCTATCCCATGTGATCCCGTTGGGATTCAAACCCAAGACCTTCAGAACCGGAATCTGACGCTCTATTCAGCTAAGCTACGGGACCTCTGTGCGTAAAAACAGATGCAAAAGTATAGAAAAAAAGTGAAACGGGCAAATTTTAATCGTAGTTTGTTGGTTTTGAAGAATTAATTAGTAACTTTGCATGCTGAAAATATCGTTGATTGGTTCAGAGTATGCTTGACAGAATGATTTTCTTTTCTCTTGTGATGGCGATGCTGCTGGCAGGCTGCAAGGGAAAACATGGAGCAGAGGACTACAGCCTTGATGACGAGGCTGCCGACTCACTATATAGCGAAAACTATGTGGAGGAGATTGGGGATGCGCCGATGCCTCAGTCGGCCGAAGAACTGTTTGATGACTTTATTTTCAACTATGCATCGAGCAACAAACTGCAAATGGAACGTACAGTGTTTCCTTTACCTGTAAGCTCCGACTCAACAATTGCCAACGTGAAGAGTATTGCTGTGAGAAATGGTGAGATAACCAAACAGCAATGGAAGATGGAGAAATTCTTTATGAAGAAGGATTTCTATACGCTCTTGTTGGATAACAATGATCAGGTGGAACATATCAAGGATACTACAATTAGCGAGGTGACGGTGGAGCATTTCTTTATGAATGCCTCTTACGTGAGTCGCTATCAGTTCCGTAGAAAAGGTGGGAAATGGCGACTGACAGGTCTTCGCAATCAAGCTTTTCAGCATAACCCGAATGCCTCTTTTCTGGCTTTCTATCACAGATTTGTTACCGATTCACTATTTCAGCACGAGAGCCTGAGCGAGGCCATAGACTTTGTTGGTCCAGACCCTGAGGACGACTTCTCGATGATGGAAGGTGTGATAACGCCCGATTTCTGGAATGCTTTTGCCCCCGAACTGCCAAACAATATAGAATATAATATTGTGTATGGACATCAGAATCCCGCCTCGACGGTGAAAGTGCTGGTGTTGCGTGGTATTGCTAACGGTATGGAGATGGAACTGACGTTCAAACTGATAAAGGGACGTTGGAAACTGACCAAACTAATCACTTAAGGACAAGGGATGAGAATAGAGGAAAACTATAGTCTGCTTAAACATAACACCTTCGGAATAGACGCCAAATGTCGTCGCTTCGTGGAGTACGAAACGGTGGAAGAGGCTCAGCAGGTGGCTGAGATGCTGACTGCCGAAGAACCACTGCTGATAGTGGGCGAGGGGAGCAATCTGCTCTTGACGGCTGACTTTCAGGGAACGGTAGTGCATTCTGCCATCAAGGGGATGGAGACTGCAAAAACTGCCGGTGGCGATGTGCTCCTGAAAGCTGGGAGTGGCGAGACGTGGGACGACGTTGTGGCTTGCTGCGTGGAAAACGGATGGCAGGGTGCAGAGAATCTGTCGTTGATACCTGGTGAGGTGGGCGCGTCTGCTGTTCAGAATATTGGCGCCTATGGTGCAGAGGTAAAGGACTTGATTACTGTGGTCGAAGCTGTTGAGATAGCTACAGGTCGAGTTTGTGTGTTTGACAATGAGGCGTGTGCCTATGGCTATCGTGATAGCAAGTTCAAGCACGAATGGAGAAACCGCTATCTGATGACGTATGTGACCTACCGCCTAAAGACAACCAAAGCGCCGCTGAACGTGGCCTATGGGAATATCCGTGCCGAGTTGGATAAGCAGGGGATTGTGGAACCTACGCTTAAGCAGTTGCGCGAGGTGATTATCGCTATCCGTCAGGAAAAACTGCCCGACCCAAAAGTGGAAGGTAATGCCGGTAGCTTCTTTATGAATCCTGTGGTCAGCAGAGATGTCTTTGAGTCCTTGCTAAAGCAATATCCCACCATGCCTTACTATCATATAGATGAGGCGCACGAGAAAGTGCCCGCAGGGTGGCTGATAGACCAATGTGGATGGAAAGGGCGCACTATGGGCCGCGCTGGCGTGCATGCTAAGCAGGCGTTGGTGCTGGTGAACCGTGGTGGTGCCACGGGACAGGAGGTGGTGAACCTGTGTGATGCCATTTGTCGCGATGTCATGACAAAGTTTGGTATCTGCATTAAGCCCGAAGTGAATATCATATAGAATAAAACGAGATAGAAGCGCATGAAGATTACATTTCTTGGAACAGGAACATCGTGTGGCGTGCCAGTCATAGGGTGCCAATGTGAGGTCTGCCAGAGTGCCGATCCCAAGGATAAGCGTATGCGCTGCTCTATATTGGTAGAAACGTATGCTACACGACTGCTGGTGGACTGTGGTCCCGACTTCCGTATGCAGATTCTGCCTCAATCGTTTCGCAAGATTGATGGCATCCTGATTACCCATTCGCACTATGACCATATAGGTGGATTGGATGATATCCGCCCCTATTGTCAGTTTGGCGAGATGAATGTGTATGCCGATAGTATCTCGCGTCAAAACATGTTGCAGATGTTGCCCTACTGCTTTGAAGAGCATCGCTATCCGGGCGTTCCTGCCATCGGACTGCATGAGATAAAGGCGGGCGAGCCCATGAAGATAGGCGACATCGATATACTGCCCATACGGGTGATGCATGGAAAGTTGCCCATCCTTGGTTATCGCTTTGGCAAGTTTGCCTACATCACCGATATGAAGACTATTGAACCAGAGCAGGCCGCCTTGCTGGAGGGCGTAGAGGTGCTGGCAGTCAATGCGTTGCGTTTCGACAGACCTCACCATTCGCATCAGTTAGTAGATGATGCCATTGCTTTTGCTCGCCGAGTGGGTGCCCGGCAAACATTTCTGATTCACATGTGTCATGATGTGGGGCTGCACGAGGAAGTGAACAGGCGCTTACCTGATGATGTTAAATTAGCTTTCGACGGTCAGATACTAAGCATCGTCTGAGCTGCTGAGATATTGATTATTAACCTAAAACTGAATGAATATGATTGTATATGTATTAGTTGCTGCTTTGCTGACATTGGCAGGCATCGTGGTATGGATGGAATTAAGAACCTTCCGCCTTCGTTCAGAGGTGGATAAAATGAGTACGCTGGTTCACAATTTGAATAGCTATGCCTTCCTGATAAACGATAAGTTCGAGGTGGAAGAAACCAACTATTATGCCTTGAATCCAGGTGCTAAGAAAGCCCAGCCCAATCTGTTGGGCAATGTGCTGCGCTGCAAGGTCGGTTGCGATCATGGTGCGTGCGGTTCGGGCATGTCGTGCAAGAACTGTCCGGTGCGTTTCGTCATTTCAAAAGCGTTTGAACGTAGAGATAATATTCATGATTTGGAAGTAGGTATGGAGATTTATGATGGCGATGATACAAAGTGCGTTGAAGATTTGGATTTATGTATCGGCGGTCGATACATTAATAAAGACGGCAATCCGAAGATGGTTCTGAATGTGAAGAATGTGTCGGAAAATAAACGCCTGTTGCGTAGATATATAGACCAGAACCTGAAGGCAGAGATGGATCCGTCTGTTCCGAAATTGCTCTTTGCTACACAGAATGTGGCACGTTTTAATGAGTTGCGCGAACTGATGTTAGACCGTTGTCGTGTGGTTTATGCCGAGACGTCAGAGCAGGTGCTGAACAGGGTGGGGAAGGATCGAGACTTCGGATATAGCGTTGTGCTGCTAGATGCTTCGTTTGCTCATTCGCATCAGATTGTGGATGATATCAATCCGCACATCGTTGTCATCAAACTGATGCCGGTGACGGAGGTGCAAACAGAGGGTAGGGTGATTACGCTACCCGACTCCGTGAAGTTTACAGAGTTGAAAAACAAACTGATGAGCTACTTCGAGTAGCCCATCAGTTTTGTTTTTATATGTTCCTGAAGATGTTGCGCAAACTGCCAAATCTGTTTTTCAGCTTACGAATGGTCATTACTCCATCGTAGGCCATCAAACCATAAGAGATGGCGCTTGAGATGCGGTCGCTGATACTTGTGTTCTCCTCTTTGAGGTTGATGTATTGCCAGGTGAGGCTTATTTCTTTCTCGTCGGAATTGATGCTGTCGGCCAGTTGCGCTTTGCGCAGTTCAATATCTTCGAGCGAGTTAAACTCTCTAATTGGTCTTTTTCGTGCCATGATGTTCGTTCCTTTCCTAATTTAATTCTTCTCCAAAAGCAGCTTAGTTAGGAATCTAACAATAGGTCGTTCGAAGAATACCTTTCTGCCCAGATAGACAATAATCATCGCTATCAGGTAAATGCCGGCCAGCGTCAACGAAGCCTGGATGATGCCAAATGTGGTGGCTATCCAATAGGCAGCGCCAACAGATAGACAGAGGAGGATGCCTGCGGTCAAGAGCAACATGACAAACGCCAGGATGGCAGCGGATATCAGCTTGACGCTCTTGGCAATAATGGTCAGCTTCGTGTACTCCACACGAAGTCCCAAATAGTGTGCAATGACATCCAGAAGATGTGCCAATGCATCCACATTCTTGTCGCTAGATAACATAAGTTCAGAATAATTGTAAATGACTATTCTGTAGCGTTCTCCAAATCATTGACCAGGTCGCCGACCTCTTTGCGATTCAATTTAATGTTGTGCTTGCTCAGAAACTCGTCAAGTGTCTCAGATATCTTTTCTCGTGTCTCGCTACCTTTTGCAGGGGCTACCAACATACCTATGGCTGCACCGGCAGCTGCTCCACAAAGGAATGCGCCAAAATAACCTAATCCTTTCATAATGTTTGTCGTTTTGTTGTGAATATTAAATTTCTTTGAAAGGCAAAAATATAAATAAATATCAAAAGAACCTAGAAATAGGTGCGATTTTTTGTTAAAAACGCCATATTTGTACCCATTTAACAAAGTTTATGCACAGATTTGTCTTATTTTTCACCGATAATTTGTAATTTCGCACAAAATATTTTAAAAGAACACATTAATTTTAGATTATGAAAAAGTACATCGTATTCTGTGCTGGCCTTTGTGTGGCCATGATGATGACAAGTTGTAAGTCAAGTGAGAGTGCATATAAAAAGGCTTATGAGAAGGCTCAGGCTCAGGCTGCCATGCAGCAGGATCAGCAGGTGACACCTGTACAGCAGGTTACTGAGACTCCTGTTGTTACACCCGTTGTTACTCGTCCTGCTACGCAGACTCAGGTTATTGACAATGTTGATAACGTGGCTGTTCGCCAGGAGAATGTCACACTGGTTAGCGGTGCAGGTCTGAAGAACTTCAGCGTGGTTGTAGGTTCATTCACTGTTGTGGCTAATGCCGAGAGAGAGCAGCAGAACCTGAAGAACAATGGCTATGCAGCACAGATTGTGAAGAACGAGACTCCCAGCCGCGTGATGTATCGTGTCGTAGCATCTACCTTCGATAGCAAGATTGATGCTGTGTCAAGCCGCGACCAGCTGCGTGCTAAATATCCCGATGCTTGGTTGCTGTTCAACGCAAAATAAAAGCATTGGCTCGCATACTTTCAATTGACTACGGTCAAAAGAGAACAGGTCTGGCAGTCACTGATCCTCTGCAGCTGATAGCTGGAGGATTGGCGACTGTCGCTACTTCTGAACTGTTCGATTGGTTGAAAAACTATATCGCACACGAAGAGGTTGAACGTATTGTTATCGGAGAACCCAAGCAGATGAATGGCCAGGCCAGTGAGAATATGGCGCGCATTCAGCAGTTTGTGAATCGCTGGAAGAAAGCCATGCCGCAGGTTCCCATTGAATATTTCGACGAGCGATTCACGTCGGTGTTGGCGCATCAAGCTATGCTGGACGGCGGGTTGAAGAAGAAGGCACGTCAGAACAAAGCATTGGTTGACGAAATATCTGCTACGATTATTCTGGAAGACTACATGCGTTCAAGGAAGAAGTATTAATTATAAAAAGATATCTGAATGATTCTACCTATTTATATATATGGTCAACCTGTACTGCGTAAGGTGACAGAAGACATTACCCCAGACTATCCTGGATTGAAGCAGTTGATTGCAGATATGTGGGAGACGCTGGCAGATTCTGAAGGTATTGGTTTGGCAGCACCACAGGTGGGAAAGGATATCCGTTTGGCTGTGATCGACTTGGACCCACTGTCAGAGGATATGCCCGAGTATAAAGACTTTAAGAGAGTGTATATCAATCCACATATTATCGAATACGATGAGACAAAGACAGAGTCGCTCGAAGAAGGTTGCCTGTCGCTGCCTGCCATCCATGAGAAGGTGACCCGCCCCACACGTATTCGTGTGCAGTGGATGGATGAAGATTTTCAGCCTCACGACGAGTGGGTGGAGGGCTATCTGACACGTGTAATGCAGCACGAATTCGACCATCTGGACGGAAAGATGTTTGTGGACAGAGTTTCACCTCTTCGCAAGCAGCTCATCAAGAGCAAGTTGAAGGCGTTGACCCAAGGCCGCTATCGTTGCGGATACAAGACAAAGCCTGTCAGAAGATGATTTTCGCAGAAAATAAAATAACGAGAAATGGGCTACGTGGGTTCTTTACGTGGCTTTTTCTCGTTATTATGTTTTCTCTTTTTGGTCAAACTAAGAGTTTTGCACAGTTTAATACAGATCGTTTGATTGCCATTGGAAGATCGGCCCTCTACTACGAGGATTATGTGCTTTCAATGCAGTATTTCAATCAGGCTATCATTGCAAAACCCTATCTCTACGAACCATGGTTCTTTCGTGGCGTAGCGAAATACTATCTCGATGATTTTAGTGGAGCCGAGGCCGACTGTTCAGAGGCTATTCAGCGCAACCCCTATGTGGTCAGCATCTATGAGTTGCGCGGATTAACCCGCATTCAGCAAAAGAAATATGCAGCAGCTGCGGCAGACTATACGCAGGCACTCAAGTACAATCCTGAGAATAAAGGCCTATGGCACAACAGGGTGCTCTGTCATATACAGAACGAGGATTTCAGCGAGGCGTTGCTGGAATTAGACACCATTCAGCGGCGTTGGAGCAACTATGCGCAGGCCTATTCCATGCGTGCCGATGTCTATATGCAGATGAAAGACACGGCGCAGGCCATCGTTGCGCTTGAGAAAAGTATGGAGATTGATCCCTACGATGGACATACCTGGGCCGCCATGAGCATCATCTCGCTGTCGCGTGAAGACTGGAAAAAGGCTGAAGGCCAGTTGGATGAAGCCATCCGACTGATGCCAAAACATGCCGGTTGTCACATCAACCGCGCCTTGGTACGCTTCAACCGCAAGAACCTTCGCGGCGCGATGGCCGACTATGATATGGCGCTCGACCTAGAGCCCAACAACTTCCTGGGGCATTACAACCGAGGTCTGCTGCGTGCACAGGTGGGCGATGACAACAGAGCCATTACCGATTTTGACTTCGTCTTGAAGTTGGAACCCGACAATATGATGGCGCTTTTCAATCGTGCTGTGTTGCTAGACAAGACCGGCGACTTGAGGGCTGCCATACGCGACTATACAAAGGTGATTGAGGAATATCCCAATTTCTGGACAGGACTGGAGTTTAGAGCCGCCTGCTACAGAAGGCTCGGAATGGTGAAAGAAGCCGAAAAAGATGAGTTTACGGTCTATAAGGCACAGCTATACAAGCACCTTTATGGCAAGCAACCGAGGTTAGATCCGCAGAAGTTGCGCAAGCGCAGCGATGTAGATCCCGAGAAATACAACCAGCTGGTGGTGGAAGATGCCCAAGAGGTGGAGCATGAGTATCAGAACAGCTATCGTGGCAAGGTGCAGAATCACAAGGTGGAGATGGTCTATCAGCCCATGTTTGCTTTATCCTTTGTCGAGCAACGTAGCGAGGTGCACACAGCAGCGCATTTCGACAGGATGGTAGAAACGTTCAATCAGCAGGGCACACGTCAACTCTTTGTCAGCAACAGTCAGGAGGTGATGGATGCAGAGTTGTCGTCTTCCTACTTCTCGTACATCGACTCCCTCAGCATCGCCATCGACCAGTCGCACGATACGCAGTTGGCAGTCAGAAATTTGCTGCTGCGTGCGGTGGCCTATTCTGCTATCCAGAACTACGAGGGAGCGATAGAAGACCTTTCTACCTATTTGCACATCGATTCCACGTCGGTTCTGGCGCTATGGCAGCGTGCTGTCTGTCAGTCGCGCATCAACCAGTTCCAGGCTTCCGAAGGCACAAACATAGAGTTGAAGAATGCCAATGTGCTGGCCGACCTTAATCATGCTTTGGCCCTCAGTCCGCAGAATGCCTACTTGTTGTATAATCGTGGCAACCTGCATGCGCAAAGAAAAGCCTATGAATCGGCTATTGCAGACTATAGCGCCGCGATAGCTATCGAAAACAATCTGGCCGAGGCCTATTTCAATCGCGGACTCTGTCTTATCTACAGCCAACACGTGGAGGAGGGTATACGCGATTTGAGCAAAGCCGGTGAGCTCGGCTTATATACTGCATATAGTATCATTAAAAAATATAGTAAGTAGTAAAGTAATTATGAGAAAACTCTTTTTGGCTTCATTATGCCTGATGCAATTCACGCTGATGAAAGCCGATGGGAAACTGACAGGCCATCCTATAGGTACGCCTTATTCAGTGGATTATTCTAATGGACAGAGGTCGACGACGGTCAACACCTATGCGATGGCGTTCGATGGGAAGCTTGACACCTATTTCGCATCGTATGACCGCAGTTACACATGGGCCGGACTCGACTTGGGAGAGCCCTATGTGATTACCCGCGTGGGATGGTCGCCTCGCAACGATAGTCATGGTGAGGCGCGTGTGGTGCTGGGCGTTTTCGAAGGTGCCAATAGTGCCGACTTTATGGATGCCTTACCTATTTATATTATATCAGAGCGTGGAACTATCGGCCTTTTCTCTTATGCCGACGTGAATTGCAGTCGTGGTTTCCGCTATGTGCGCTATGTAGGCCCGTCGGATGCCAGATGTAATATTGCAGAACTGGAGTTCTACGGACATAAAGGAGTCGGAGACGACAGTCATCTCTATCAACTGACCAACCTGCCAACAGTCAGTATTCATACGCAGAATGGTGAGATACCCTATGACAAGGAACATCAGATCGTGTCGCAACTGACCATCATCTCTGACGATGGCACCACACTTCTCTCTGAACCTGGCACCACGCGTGAACGCGGAAATGCGTCAAGAAGTTTTCCCAAGAAACCCTATCGCATCAAGTTCGATAAAAAGCAGCGCGTGCTTGACGCACCTGCCAAGGCTAAGAAGTGGACGTTGATCAATAACTACGGCGACAAGTCGCTGATGCGAAACCTGCTGGCCTTCGAGCTGAGCAAGCGACTCGGCATGAGCTATACCCCCTTTGGTACACCAGTTGATGTGCTGCTGAACGGTGAGTACAAGGGCTGTTACCATCTGTGTGACCAGATTGAAATCAATAAGAATCGAGTGAACATTACCGAGATGACTCCACAGGATAATAGTGGAACAGAACTGACCGGTGGCTATCTGGTGGAGATCGATGCCTATGCTGGCGACGAAGACTCGTGGTTTTACTCCCAAAAAGGCCTTCCCGTCACCATCAAATCGCCCGATTCCGACAGTATCACGGCAGAGCAGAGAGATTATATCGAAGAGCGTTTCAATATGATGGAGTCTAACACGTCGCGCTATCTTGACAAAGAGTCTTTCCTGCGCCATTTCCTGGTTGGCGAACTCTCGGGAAACACCGACACTTATTGGAGTGTCTATATGTATAAAAACCGCGGTGAGAGCCTGTTCTATACAGGACCCGTGTGGGATTTCGATTTGGCTTTCGACAACGATAACCGTACTTATCCTGTCAACTCATTGTCTGACTACGTGTATCGCACCAAGGGCAGTTGTGCCGGTAGTATGAGGTCGTTTGTCGATAAAATAGTGATCAACGATGCCACATCTATCGGTAAATTGGTTGAGGTGTGGGACGATGCCCGTCAGAAAGGACTCAACGAAGAGAATTTGGTGGCATTTGTCGATTCTATGGAAAATGTCCTCCAGGCATCGCAGAAGCTGAACTTCCTGCGTTGGCCCATACTCGACCAGTACGTACACCAGAATCCGATGGTGTGGGGAAGCTACCGTTTGGAAGTCGATGTGGTGCGACAGTACCTGATGAAGCGCATTGGCTGGATGGACAATCGTCTGAACTATGTGTTCGTGCCCAAACCAAACGGTATCGAAGACGCAGGCGCGGTGAGCGAGCAGCCCTGGCGTATTTACAATGTGTCGGGTCAGTATTGTGGTCAAATCATGGAAAGCCTTTCACCAGGTATCTATGTCGTGAAACAAGGACAGACGGTGAAAAAGGTACGCAAGAATTAGGCTGTTTCAAAATATTGTGCTATCTTTGCAGGCGATTTAAACTTAAACATATATTGTAAATATGATCAACATTACTTTTCCGGACGGATCTGTTCGCTCGTATGAGCAGGGCGTAACCGGACTACAGATTGCCGAGAGTATCTCACCGGCTCTGGCACGCAGCGTTCTGGCTTGCGGCGTAAACGGTGAAACGGTAGAGTTGAACCGTCCTATCAACGAGGATGCACAGATTGAACTCTATAAGTGGGACGACGAGCAGGGTAAGCACACCTTCTGGCACACCTCTGCCCACCTGCTGGCTGAAGCACTCCAGGAATTGTATCCTGGCATTCAGTTTGGCTTCGGTCCTGCTGTAGAGAGTGGCTTCTTCTATGATGTGCTGCTGCCCAATGGCGAGAGCATCAAGGAGAGCGATTTCGCTACCATCGAGAATAAAATGCGTGAACTGGCCTCTAAGAAGGAGCCTGTGGTTCGCAAGGAAGTGGCCAAGGCCGATGCACTGAAGGAGTTCGCTGCCAACGGTCAGACCTACAAGTGTGAGCACATTGAGCAGGACCTCGAAGATGGCACCATCACCACCTATACACAGGGCAACTTCACCGACCTTTGTCGTGGTCCTCACTTGATGGACACCGGCGAGATCAAGGCCATCAAGCTGACCTCTGTTGCCGGCGCGTTCTGGCGTGGCGATGCTACTCGTGAGCAGATGCAGCGCCTCTATGGTATCTCATTCCCCAAGAAGAAGATGCTCGACGAGTATCTCGTGATGCTGGAAGAGGCCAAGAAGCGCGACCATCGCAAGATTGGTAAAGAGATGGAACTCTTCATGTTCTCTGATAAAGTAGGTAAGGGCCTTCCCATTTGGTTGCCAAAGGGCACCGACCTCCGTCTCCGTCTGCAGGAGCACCTGCGCAAGGTGCAGAAGCGCTACGGCTATCAGGAAGTCATCACCCCACATATCGGTTCTAAGAACCTCTATGTCACCTCAGGTCACTGGGATCACTATGGTAAGGACTCGTTCCAGCCCATCAATACTCCCGAGGAGGGCGAAGAGTATCTGTTGAAGCCCATGAACTGTCCTCACCACTGCGAGATCTTCGCTTGGAAGCCTCGTTCATACAAGGATCTTCCTCTGCGCATTGCCGAATTCGGTACAGTATATCGCTACGAGCAGAGCGGTGAGCTCCACGGCTTGACCCGTGTGCGCTCGTTCACTCAGGACGATGCCCACCTCTTCTGCCGCCCCGATCAGGTTAAGCAGGAGTTCCTCAACGTGATGGACATCATCAACGTAGTGCTCTCTGCCTTCGGTTTCAATTTCGAAGCACAGATCTCTCTGCGCGATCCCAACAACCACGAGAAGTACGTTGGTAGCGACGAAGACTGGGCACTGGCCGAGAAGGCTATCCAGGAAGCATGCGAGGAAAAAGGCCTGCCTGCTAAGGTAGAATACGGTGAGGCTGCCTTCTATGGTCCTAAGCTCGACTTCATGATCAAGGACGCCATCGGTCGTCGCTGGCAGTTGGGCACCATTCAGGTGGACTACAACCTGCCTAAGCGCTTCCAGTTGGAATACACCGACGAGGACAACCAGAAAAAGACACCTGTCATGATCCACCGCGCACCTTTCGGTTCGCTGGAGCGTTTCACTGCCGTGCTTATCGAGCACACCAGTGGTCACTTCCCCTTGTGGCTGACTCCCGACCAGGTGGTTGTGCTTCCTCTCTCTGAGAAGTACAACGACTATGCCAAGAAGGTGCTCGAGCAGTTCAACCAGCAGGGCGTTCGTGGCAGCATCGACCTGCGCAACGAGAAGCTGGGTCGCAAGATCCGCGACAACGAGCTGAAGCGCATCCCTTACATGGTGATCGTTGGCGAGAAAGAAGCTGCCGAAGGTCTCGTCTCTATGCGTCAGCAGGGTGGTGGCGAACAGGCTACCATGACCATCCAGCAGTTCATCGATAAGATCAATGCTGAGGTGGCTGAGCAGACCAAGAACTTCTAAAGCATTTTACTTTCATATCATAAAAGTGGCACTTTCCCCATGGAATAGTGCCACTTTTCTTGTCTTATAGTGCCACTTTTGTCTCGCAATAGTTGCTGTTTTATTCTCGTTCTAGGGGCTAGACGAGTCATTTCCAGGGGCTAGATTGGTTGTTTCTAGGGGTTAGACGAGTCATTTCTAGGGGCTAGAATGAGGCTTTCTAGGGGCTAGATTCTATGCCGTAGTTTTACTGTTACTCCATAAACATGTCACTTTCGTTGCTGTAAACCTCAACTTTCGTTACGGCAAACCACCACTTTCGTTACGGCAAAGTCGTATTTGTTCATACTGAATAATAAATATTGTGGCTGCCCATTGTACTTTTCCCTCAGAAAGTTTGCACATTCCATAATTATATGCTATCTTTGCCCACAGACATTACCTTTTTATTAACTTAAACTGAACAATTTTATGGAAAAGTATGTATGCAACGTGTGCGGTTATGAATATGACCCCGCAGTAGGTGATCCCGACAATGGCATCGAGCCAGGTACAGCCTTCGAAGACCTTCCCGATGATTGGGTATGCCCTGTCTGCGGTGTGGGAAAAAGCGATTTTAGTAAGGCTTAACTCCTTGTAAGATAAGTAAAACCATAATCTGCTGAGTTTCGAAAAAAGACAACTTGGCAGATTTTTTTTGCTGCATTTAATAAACAGTTAGTTATTTTCTTACTTTTTCGGTGAATTCTTAAGAAAAAATACCCTAAAAAGTTTTGCTAATTCGCTGAAATATTGTAACTTTGCAGCCGATTTGCAAAAATAGTTTGATGAAAATAGACAAAAAACAGAATCAGTACCGCATCAATGAACAGATTCGTGTACGTGAGGTCCGCATCGTAGGTGACAGCGGATCTATGGTTGTGCCAACAAGGCAGGCTTTGGATATGGCACGTGATGAGGGCGTCGACCTCGTCGAGATTTCACCCAATGCCAATCCACCTGTTTGTCGACTCATCGACTATTCAAAATTCCTCTACCAGCAGAAGAAACGTGCTAAGGAGATGAAAGCTAAGCAGGTGAAGGTTGAGGTTAAGGAAATCCGTTTCGGACCTCAGACCGACGAGCACGACTATCAGTTCAAACTGAAGCACGCTAAGGAATTCCTGGAAGAGGGAAACAAAGTACGTGCATACGTGTTCTTCCGCGGTCGAAGCATCCTTTTCAAGGAGCAGGGTGAAGTTCTGCTGTTGCGTTTTGCCAACGACCTTGAGGAGTTTGGTAAGGTAGAGTCAATGCCTTCGCTCGAAGGAAAGAAGATGTTTATCTATCTGGCACCAAAGAAGGCAGGCGTAGCCAAGAAGAGCCAGCAGGCTCGCGACCGTGAGGCGGAAGCTCTTGAGTCGAAGAATGCTGCTAAGAAGGCTGAGACGGTAGCAGACGATCAGACACCCGCAAATGGCGGTCTGCTTGCAAATGCAAAGATCAGTGCAGATGCGCTGAAGAAACTGACAGAAGAAACAGATGCGTAACGCCCGGTATATGCGTTGCCATCAATTATTAATAACAATTTAAACAATAAAAAAATGCCAAAAGTAAAGACAAATTCCGGCGCCAAGAAGAGATTCTCATTCACCGGTACAGGTAAGGTTAAGAGACATCACGCTTACCACAGTCACATTCTGACTAAGAAGACTAAGAAGCAAAAGCGTAATCTGGTTGGTACAACTCTCGTTGACAACAGTAACATGAAGCAGGTTCGTGACCTGTTGTGTCTCCGTTAATTAACCTATTGTCTAACATTTAAAGAAAGAAAATTATGCCAAGATCAGTAAATCACGTTGCATCAAGAGCAAAACGTAAGAGCATTCTTAAGCTCACTCGCGGTTACTTCGGAGCCCGCAAGAATGTGTGGACAGTAGCTAAGAACACCTGGGAGAAGGGTCTGACCTACGCTTACCGTGACCGCCGCAATAAGAAGCGCAACTTCCGTGCATTGTGGATCCAGCGTATCAACGCTGCCGCTCGCCTGGAGGGTATGAGCTATTCACAGCTGATGGGTGCCCTGCACAAGGCTGGCATCGAGATCAACCGTAAGGTTCTCGCTGACCTCGCCCTGAACAACCCCGAAGCTTTCAAGGCTATCGTAGCTAAGGTGAAGTAAGAAGGACTTGCTGAAAAAAATGAGAAGGAATCCAAATGGGTTCCTTCTCTTTTTTTTATTGTCTTTACCTTGGTGGTTTAAAACTTCCACCAAGGTTTCTTTTTAGAGGCGTTCTGATCCTTGCAGGTGTCCAGATGATGACTTGAGAGCTCCTCGTTGATGATGTCGTCCCACGTCTTGCGCTGACTGATCATGCGATAGATGGTGCCCCAGTCTGGCAAACCGCCAAGGTTACGATCGTCTATCCACACATCGACCTTTAGCTTACGGCTGAAGTGCTGATTGTTTTCGATGGTCTCTTCGGGGTAGTCCCTGTTCACGGCATAGAACTCTACACCGCGCTCGCGACACCAACTGATAGCATCTTCCAGGAGTTTGCCTTCACGAACCGACCACAGAATTAATCTGTGGTGGTCGTTGATCAGCATTTTAAGTGTGTCTATAGCAAACGGAATCTCTTCGCCTATCGCAGGATAGCGATGCTTCACGATGGTTCCGTCGAAGTCAACTGCAATTGTCATAGTCTATCGTTTAATTGAGTTGTCGTCTGCTTTGCCATAGTGGCTCTCTGAATAGTTGCCGTAGGCACCATAGCCACCATAGTTGCTATAACGGCCATAGCGTGCGTAGCGGCCGTACTTGCCGTAGCCGTAATAGTAGCCATACTTCTTCTTAGACATGTCCACACCGTTGATAACCAAGCACATGTTAGGCAGCTTGCCATCGCGGTTCAGGGCATTGATATTCTCGAATGCGGATTTCGGCGTGTAGTCGGCACGACAGATGTAAACGGTAACGTCTGCGTATTTACCGATCTGCAAGGTGTCTGTTACCAAGCCTACAGGTGCGGTATCGAGGATGATGTAGTCGTATTCCTGCTTCAGCATATCCATAATAATGCCCAGGTTCTCGCGGGCCAAAAGCTCAGTGGGGTTGGGAGGTGTAGGACCTGCCAGCAGAACGTCAAGGTTGGTGTTAATACGCGAAGACATAATCTGCTCTTTAAGATCACTGTCGCTGATGTTCTGTTTGCTCAGCAACGTTGTGATACCTCTCTCTCGGTCTCTGATGTCGAAGAGACGGCCCAAGGCAGGCTTTCGGATGTCGAGACCTAGGAGGATTACCTTCTTGCCCAACAAAGCGAAGCTGACTGCAAGGTTGGCAGCATTAAAGGTCTTACCCTCACCAGAGGTAGATGATGTGAACATGATGACCTTTTGGTCTTCCTTCATCATGAAGTTGATATTGGTACGCATCGAGCGGAATATCTCGTCTGTCTGATTGTTCGTGTTCTCGTGAACCACAATACCAGCAGCGGTCTTAACAGATTCCGTGGCCACAGCTACGTCGGCAATGATAGGTATGTTGGTGAGTTTAGCTACGTCCTCATGACCTTCAATCTTGTAGCGCAGCAGCTGCAGTACATATACAATGAGCAGGGGGAGGGCAAAGCCCAGCAGCAAGGCACCTAAGAGGATGATAGAACTCTTGGGACTAACCTTTCCACCAAAGGCGGGGTCGTCGATGAGGCGTCCCTTGTCTGCAGTGGCGGCCAGTGAGATAGAGTTCTCCTCACGTTTTTGCAGCAACAGCAGGTAGAGCCCAGACATTACCTCTTGCTGGCGTCCTATTTGTGTGAGCACGCGCTCCTGTTCGGGGGTGTTCTCAACCTTGGTCTGGAAGGTGTCGTAGCGTTTCTGAATGCCCATACGCTCAATGTCGGCCGTGCGGCGTGCCTGAATCAAAGCATCGTCGATACTCTTCTGAAGTTGATCCAAGGTGTTGGTGAGCGTAATGACGTTGGGCGCGTTTTCGTTGGCAGCAGCCAACAGGCGGTTGCGGTCCAGCACTACCTTATTATATTGGTCGATAAGTGACGATGATACCCTGTCTGTCAGACCAACGTTAGAAGGTATGATCTGATATCTGTTGGACTTGTCATCCATATACTCGCGAAGATAGTCGAGCAGCTGGATCTGTGTGTTGGCTTCAGACAGCTGACCATAGTAGAGGTTAGACTGCGTCATGATCTGCGTGGCGTCCAATCTCAGTTGCACCAGGTTGTTGCTACGTTTATAGTGTTCCAGTTCGCTTTCGGTGGTGCCTAGCTCAGCATTGATTTTCTCCAGTCGCTTGTTGATGAATGTCTCCGTCTTGTAGGCAATCTCGTTTTTGTCGGCATTAGCCTGTCTGTTATAGCAAACGGCCAAGTGCTTCAGGTAGTCAATACCACGTTCGGGAATCAGGTCGTTGATAGAAAGTTCGGCGATTGAAGTGACCTTCGATGTGGGAGCAACGTTCAGTGCACCGGCATATTTCGTGGCCACTCTTACTGGCGAGGTGATGGTGACATACATTGTGTATTCTTCATCCTTCTTTGCACTTGTATCTATCTTGCCGCCTCTGCGCAGAATCAGCAGTCTAGCTTCCTTTTCATTCTCCTCGACGATAGGGTTCTTGGTGAAGGTCAGTGTGCCGTAAGGCGTGTTGATAGATGCTGGCAGCGACTTGAAAGAACCGGCAAATTCGCCATTCACGTCTTCCACACGATAGGTGTTGCCCTCCTTTTCTAACTTCAAATTGATGCTGCCGCGAGTTTTGTCAAGTCTCTCCAGGCTTTCAGGGTCGAGGTCCACGTTGATAGGCTGATTCTTGTAAATCAGTGTTCTCTTGATGCGACCTTCGCTCTCATATTCCGTATAGAGTTTCAAGTCCTTTACCACCTCACGGGCCAGGATGCTGGAACGCAGAATTTCAATCTCGTTCTCGAAACCTGCAGAGTTCGAGATGATTCCGAAATCTTGCATGTTGGCCAGCAGCTGACCGTTAGAACGACGATTGTTGTTTTCGTCCTTAATCAGCATTTTGACCGATGTCTGAAAGACGGGGGCCGTATAGCGCAGATAGAATAATGCGCCACAGATAAATACGAACAATGATAGCAAGAACCATTGCCAGTTGAGTATCACCAGAGTGAAAATGGTTCTAAAATCGAAAGAGGATTCCTCTTCTTGTGGCTGGTTAAGGATGCCGTCAACAAGATCCTTTCTTTTGGTATCTTCCATATACTATTATAATTGGTATTAGTTGTTCTTATTTAAATTTAGCTAGGTTGATCAGATATTGACCGTATTCGTTCTTCTGCATGGGGCGAGCAACTTCAAGGAGCTGTTCTTTAGAGATCCAGCCTTTCTTGTAAGCAATCTCTTCAAGGCATGCCACTTTCAGGCCTTGGCGCTTCTCGATGACCTCAATGAAGGTACTAGCTTCCGACAATGAGTCGTGGGTGCCTGTGTCAAGCCATGCAAAACCGCGCTGCAGTGTCAGCACCTTTAAGGCGTTTCGTTTCAGGTATTCCTGATTCACTGTTGTGATTTCAAGTTCGCCGCGTGCGCTGGGCTTGATGTTCTTAGCTATCTCAACGACGCTGTTGGGGTAGAAATAAAGACCTACGACAGCATAGTTAGACTTTGGATGTTCGGGCTTTTCCTCAATGCTCAGGCAGTTGCCCTCTTTGTCAAACTCTGCGACGCCATAGCGCTCGGGGTCGTTGACATTATAGCCAAAGATGGTGGCCAGATTATGTTTCTCGGCATTAATAACGCTCTGTTTCAATAGTGCTGTGAATCCGGAACCGTAGAAGATGTTGTCGCCAAGAACCAGGCAGACACTGTCGTCTCCAATGAAGTCTTCACCAATGATGAAGGCCTGTGCAAGTCCGTCTGGCGAAGGCTGTTCTGCATATTCTAAGTGGATGCCAAAGTCCTTGCCATCACCAAATAAGCGTTTGAAACCAGGTAAATCATGAGGCGTAGATATAATCAGAATGTCTCGGATGCCAGCCAACATCAATACTGAAATTGGATAGTAGATCATTGGCTTATCGAAGATAGGTATCAGCTGCTTACTAATACCTTTCGTGATCGGGTAGAGGCGTGTGCCACTGCCACCAGCAAGTACGATTCCTTTCATAAATAGATTTATTTGTCACTAAATTAGAGTTGCAAAGATACATTTTTTTTTTATATTAAGACATCTTTTTACTTTAAAATTGCAAAAATTAGAGAAAAAAGCGTATCTTTGCACACAATTTATTTTGAAATTATGAGCTTTTTAACTAATTTGTTTGGCCGTAAGGCACAAGAAACAGAAGCGAAAATTGGTGGCATGGAAGACTTCATGACATTGATTCGCGTATATTTTCAGGCAGAGATAGCTGCAGATCTTGGTATTTCTAATTTGGCGGCTTTGCCCGACCTGCGTGTGTTTAAAACCACTTTAAAAGTGCCTACTCAGGGCGGTAAGCTGGGCGTGGCCGAAAAGGCACGCTGCAAGAGAATTTTAAAGGATATGTATCAGATGGACGATCTGTTCTTTAAGGAGATTGATCAGAGCATTCGTCGTCGCTGCAAGAAGATACAGGATGTGCAGACCTATTTATTACAATTCCAGGCATTTGTACAGGACGTTATGATGTTGACAGGCAATTTGATGAAGATGAAATTGCGTCTGCCCAGCTTCTTCAAGAAGGCCTTGTATGCAATGACGGAAAAGACTGTTCATGAGATATTTACCAAAAACGATTATACAGACTCTGGTGTCATCAAAACGGTGCTGTCTGTGCGTGAGTATAATAAGCGCTTGGGCTTCTCTGAGAAGTGGGTCACAGACTTTGTATATCGCGTTGTGATGCTTGCAAAGAAGGAGAAAAATACTCAAAAGGTAGATAAATAATTAATAAACATTAAAAAAACGCTATAAAAGTTATAGTTTAATTTTTTTTTTCTACCTTTGTAAGGAAATAATTTAGTCATGAATCAGAACGAGAAGGTTTTAGCAGACTTCCAGACTCGCGTACGGCAGTTGATTCTCCGTTTCCAAGAAATTAAAAAGGAAAACGGCGACTTGTATGCCATGGTCGAGGAGAAAGAGGCTGAAATTGAGTCCTTAAAGGAACAAATGGCTCAGAAAGATCATGACTACCAATCGTTGAAGATGGCCAAGATGTTGGAGATAACCAGCGGCGACCTTGAAGGCGCCAAGGACCGCGTGGCCAATCTAATACGAGATGTGAATAAATGCATTGCTGTTCTTAGCGGTGATAAGTAAAGACGGAAGCGATGGCAGAAGGAAGTAAAGAGAAACTTAATATAACATTGCACGTGTACGATGAAGACATTCATGCTACGATTGATCGTGCAGATGAAGAATTCTATCGTGCAGCTGCAAAGTTGATATCAGAGCGATATGGCGCCTATGCGCAGGTTTTCGCCGGTATTAAAAGCGATCATACGATTGCTTTGATGACTTTGGTGGAAATTGCTCTGCGATATGAAAAGGAACTAGGTAAGAATGATACCGTTCCTTATCGGGATATTCTCTCGCAACTGACTTCTGAGATTGAAGAAGTCATCAAGTGAGAGAATATTAACTTTACATATTTTTTATATGGAAACATCTATTATGATTTTTGTTGCTGTTGCTGCGTTGGCTGCTGGCGTGGCAATAGGATATTTCATCTTTTTGAAAGTAGTTAGAGGAAAGGCGCAACAGATTATTGACGCCGCACAAAAAGATGCCGAAGTGATTAAGGAAAAGAAGTTGTTGGAGGTGAAAGAGAAGTTCCTCAACAAGAAGAGTGAACTGGAAAAAGAGGTCCAACAGCGTAACCAGCATATCCAACAGAGTGAGAACAAGCTGAAGCAGAGAGAAATCTCTCTGAACCAACGTCAGGAAGAGTTGGGACGTCGCAAGAATGAGCTGGATAACCAGCAGCAGCGTATTGATAACGAGAAGCGCTCTTTGGCTATTAAGCAGGAGGAACTTGATAAGATGCAGCAGAAAGAGCGCGAGAAGCTGGAGGAACTTTCTGGTTTGAGCGCCGAAGAGGCAAAGAACAGATTGGTGGAAGCCATGAAGGACGAAGCGCGTACAGACGCTGCTGCCTATGTCAATGAGATTATGGACGAGGCAAAACTCAACGCCAATGCACAGGCCAAGAAGATTGTGATCCAGACAATCCAGCGTGTTGCCACCGAGACTGCAGTGGAGAACTCTGTATCGGTATTCCATATTGATAACGATGAAGTAAAGGGTCGCATCATTGGTCGTGAGGGTCGTAACATCCGTGCTCTTGAGGCTGCATGCGGCGTTGAAATTGTGGTCGATGACACACCCGAGGCTATCGTTATTTCTGCCTTCGATCCCGTGCGTCGTGAGACCTGTCGCCTAGCCCTCCATCAGTTGGTAAGCGATGGACGTATCCATCCCGCCCGTATTGAAGAAGTGGTGACCAAGGTGAAGAAGCAGTTGGATAACGAGATTATCGAAACTGGTAAGCGTACAGCTATTGACCTGGGTATTCACGGATTGCATCCCGAGCTGGTTCGTATCATTGGTAAGATGAAGTATCGTTCAAGTTACGGACAGAACTTGCTGCAGCATGCCCGCGAGACAGCCAACCTTTGTGCTGTCATGGCATCTGAGCTTGGCTTGAATCCTAAGAAAGCAAAGCGTGCCGGACTTCTGCATGATATTGGTAAGGTGCCCGACGAGGAGAGCGAGATGCCTCACGCACTCTATGGCGCCAAGATTGCCGAGAAGTATAAGGAGAAACCCGATATTTGTAATGCTATTGGTGCTCACCACGATGAGATGGAGATGCAGACCTTGCTGGCTCCTATCGTTCAGGTGTGTGATGCAATCAGTGGTGCTCGTCCTGGTGCCCGTCGTGAAATCGTGGAAGCCTACATTAAGCGTCTGAACGACCTTGAGGCCATTGCGATGAGCTATCCTGGCGTAACGAAGACCTATGCTATCCAGGCTGGTCGCGAGTTGCGTGTGATTGTCGGTGCTGACAAGATGGACGATGCAGAGACCGAGGCACTGAGTGGCGAGATCGCGACAAAGATTCAGAACGAGATGACCTATCCTGGTCAGGTGAAGATCACGGTGATCCGTGAGACCCGTTCTGTTGCTTACGCTAAGTAAATTATTCATTCTCCCAGATAAAAAGAGCCTTTAGTTTTCGACTAAGGCTCTTTTTTCATGTCCATGGCATGTTTTTTGCTGGTATTTGAGTAAAAAAAGGAGGATTGTATTATGGCATTTATTGATTATTACAAGATCTTAGGTGTAGATAAAAACATCCCTCAAAAGGATGTGAAGCGAGCCTACTTGAAGCGCGCCAAGCAGTTTCATCCGGACCTTCATCCCGATGATCCGAAAGCAAAGGCAAAGTTTCAGGCATTGAACGAGGCTTATGACGTGATCGGTGATCCAGAAAAACGTAAGAAGTATGACCAGTATGGTGCACAGTGGAAAGAAGCTGATGCATTCGGAGGTGGCGGATTTGGCGGTTTCTCGGGTACTGGCGGACGCGGTGGAGACTCTTTCGATGGTTTTGACTTCTCCGCATTCTCCAATGGTCAGGGCGGATTCAGTTCGTTCTTCGATAGCCTCTTCCGTGGCGGAATGGGGAATATGGGCGGTCGTGCTCATCACGCCCCTACAGACACCCAGGCCTCGGTGTCTATCGACATGTACACAGCCCTGCTTGGTGGTGATGTCATTGTGGCCACGCAAGATGGAAGAAAGCTGAAACTAAAAATAAAGCCTGGCACTCAGCCAGGCTCTAAGGTTCGTTTGCGCGGTAAGGGATCGAATGGTACGGACTTGATTATCACGTTCAATGTGACACTGCCCACCAACTTGTCTCTTCGTCAGCAGGAACTGCTCAAACAGATGCAGCAAGGATAAACTGCTCGGCTCGCTGCAAATCTTCGGGGGTGTCAATACCAACGGTTTCTACGTCGGTAAGTCCAACCTTGATGCGATAACCGTTTTGCAACCAGCGCAACTGCTCCAGGCTCTCGGCTAACTCCAGTGGGCTTTGGGGCAGTTTTGTTATTTCTGACAGCACTTCGCGTCGATAGGCATAAAGTCCAATATGTTTGATGAAGGGGAAGTGCTTGATCCATTCCTTTTGTTCTTTTCCTCTGATATAAGGTATCACACTTCGACTGAAGTACATGGCATAGCCGTTGACATCGCAAATGATTTTAGGTGAGTTGGGATTCTCTACGGCCTCCATGGTTTCAAAGGGTTTTCCCAGTGTTGCAATCTGAGTCTGTGGGTCGTCAAAGAGATGCTTGACGGTTTCTAGCTGGCTCTTCTGGATGAAGGGCTCGTCACCTTGTATGTTGATGATGACGTCAGCATCAGTCTTGATTTTCTGTGCAGCCTCCTCAATGCGGTCTGTTCCACTTTTGTGGTCATTGCGAGTCATGACAGCGCGTCCGCCAAACTGCTCAACAGCCTTGAAGATGCGCTCATCATCGGTGGCGACGTAGGCTTCACCTAATACGTTGACAACCTGTTCGTAAACTCTCTGAATAACTGTTTTTCCGCCCAGTATGGCAAGGGGCTTCCCAGGAAAACGGGTAGAAGCATAGCGGGCGGGGATAATACCAATAAATTTCATCGTTTATATGTTTTTACGACGCAAAGATACTAAAAATTCATAATTCATAATTCATAATGAGTGATTAATTTGTCAACAACATATTTTTTTAGTAATTTTGGGGCAAATAAAAGATAAAGACTATGAATATACGAGATATATTGTTGACATTAGGTTTTTCTTTTTTGATGTGCCCGGTGCACGCCCAGAAAATCACACTTGGTTCATGTATAACAAAGGATAAGGGCGAGTATAATGGTGAGATGTCTGCTGGAAAGCCAAATGGAAAAGGGAAAACCGTATGGAAGAATGGTGACGTTTACGAAGGAGAGTATGTGAAAGGTAAACGCGAAGGTTTTGGTATCTATATCTTCCCCGATGGTGAGAAATACGAAGGTCAGTGGTTGCAGGACCATCAGCATGGTCAGGGCACCTATTACTTCCAGAATAACAATAAATATGTAGGTCTGTGGTATTGCGATTATCAGCAGGGACATGGTATTATGTACTACTTTAATGGCGATATCTATAATGGCAGTTGGAAAGAGGACAAGCGTGAAGGCAAGGGTAAGTACACTTTTGCCAGCGGTGCCTATTACGACGGTGAATGGAAAGCTGACAAAAAGAGCGGAAAGGGCTATTTCTATTGGTCGGACGGCTCATCGTACGACGGCCAGTGGCTTGACAATAAGCGCAACGGCGAAGGTACCTATAAATATGCTGACGGCGATGTCTATGTAGGTCAGTGGAGAAATGACGTGCAGCATGGCAAGGGCATCTATCGTTTCCAAAATGGAGATATCTATCAGGGCGATTATGTTCGTGGTCAGCGTACTGGTCAGGGTGTTATCAACTATGCCAACGGCGACAGATATCAAGGTCAGTTGCGCGATGGTGACAAAGAAGGCCAAGGCACGGTAACCTGGAAAAATGGCGATAGCTATACCGGAGAATGGCATGCTGACAAACCTACAGGACGCGGCAAACTGGTCACCAAGCAGGGAGACACCGTCGAAGGACAGTTCAGCAATGGTGAACCCAATGGAGAATGTATCGGTCATCTGGCCGACGGCTCCAAGTTTAAAGCCATCTTCAAGAATGGAAAGCGTAATGGCTTTTCTATCGAGGAGAAAAACGATGGAACACGATTCGAAGGAAACTATGTGGATGGTCACAGAGAAGGCGGTTTCGTTGAGAAAGATAAGAATGGCAAGGTAACGGCTAAAGGCTCGTATGTCAACGGCCGTCGCCAGTTGGATGAATAATGTTTAGAACAAACTTTAAAACTTAGACTAATATGATTATTGATACGCTTGAGAACCTAGAGAAATACGTGGCTGTTAATCCTTTGTTTAAGAAGGTCGTAGCCTTTCTTCGTGAGAATGACCTCATGACACTTGCAGAAGGTAAACATGTGATTGATGGTGATGATCTGTTTGTGAATATTCAGGTGGCTAAGGGCAAGACTCCCGACGAGGCCGTGATAGAGACCCATCGTAAGATGGTTGACATACAGATACCTCTTGACGGTATGGAGACTTACGGCTACACGCCTTTGTGCAATCTTCCTGACGTGCCATATCAAGCTGAGAAGGACATCACGAAATATCCTGGACAGATGGCCGATAGCTTTATAGACTGTCAACCTGGTATGTTCGCCGTCTTCTTTCCTCAGGATGGTCATGCTCCCTGCATTTCAATGGCACCGACAATCAAAAAAGCTATCTTTAAAGTAAAAGCATAAAACTATGGCAACTACTAAAAAAACAACTGAAATCCAGCATATTGGACTTGTGCAAAATGACAGTTGGCTGGAACCTTTTGAAGACGCTATACGTGGGCGTCATGAGCACGCCGTATGGAAGTTGAACCAATTGACTCGAAATGGCAAAAAGACATTGAAAGACTTTGCATCAGGACATCTTTACTTCGGACTCCATAAGCTACTAAGAGGATGGGTGTTTCGTGAGTGGGCTCCTAATGCAACAGAGATATACCTGATAGGCGACTTCAACGATTGGAAGGAGACCGAGAAGTATAAGTTGAAGCGTATTGAAGGCACAGGAAACTGGGAACTGAAACTGAAAGAGCGTGACCTGAAGCATGGACAGCTCTACAAGATGAAAGTAAGATGGAATGGGGGAGAGGGTGAACGCATTCCTGCTTGGTGTCGTAGGGTTGTACAGGACGAAAATACCAAGATATTTTCTGCTCAGGTATGGAATCCTGCTGTTCCTTATGAGTTTAAGAAAAAGATTTTTAAACCAAAGAAATCGCCATTGCTCATCTATGAATGTCATGTGGGCATGGGACAAGATGCAGAGAAAGTCGGTACCTATAATGAGTTCCGTGAGAACGTTCTGCCTCGTGTGGTCAATGATGGGTATAACTGCATTCAGGTAATGGCCATCCAAGAACATCCCTACTATGGTTCTTTTGGTTATCATGTGTCATCTTTCTTTGCACCCTCGTCTCGCTTCGGTACGCCTGAAGAGTTGAAACAACTCATCGATGAAGCTCATAAGAAGGGAGTGGCTGTGATCATGGATATCGTTCATTCTCATGCTGTGAAGAACGAAATCGAAGGTTTGGGCAATCTGGCGGGCGATCCCAATCAGTATTTCTATCCTGGTGACCGTCATGAACATCCAGCATGGGATTCTCTTTGCTTTGACTACGGCAAGGACGAAGTGCTGCATTTCCTGCTTTCAAACTGTCGCTATTGGCAAGAGGAGTACCATTTTGATGGCTTCCGATTTGATGGCGTGACATCCATGCTCTACTATAGTCATGGTTTGGGAGAGGCTTTCTGTGGTTATGGTGACTACTTCAATGGACACGAGGATGATAATGCCATCTGCTACCTCACGCTGGCCAATAAGCTGATACACGAGGTCAACCCTGATGCTATTACCATCGCCGAGGAGGTCAGTGGTATGCCAGGTTTGGCAGCCAAGTTTGAGGATGGTGGCTATGGCTTTGATTATCGTATGGCGATGAATATTCCTGATTATTGGATTAAGACCATCAAGGAACAGCCAGATGAGAACTGGAAGCCTAGCTCAATCTTCTGGGAAGTGAAGAATCGCCGTCCAGATGAGAAGACCATCTCTTATTGTGAGAGTCATGATCAGGCATTGGTAGGCGACAAGACCATCGTCTTCCGTCTGATAGATGCTGACATGTACTGGCACTTCGCCAAGAAGGATGTCAACGGTGTTGCTGAGCGAGGCATTGCGCTCCATAAGATGATACGTCTTGTGACGGCGGCAGCCATCAATGGCGGATACCTGAACTTCATGGGTAACGAATATGGTCATCCGGAATGGATCGACTTCCCTCGTGAGGGTAATGGGTGGAGCTATAAGTATGCACGACGTCAGTGGAATCTGGTTGACAACAAAGATCTTTGTTATCACTGGTTGGGCGACTTCGACCGCGAGATGCTTCGTGTGATTAAGAGTGTTCGTAACTTCCAGGCAAAACCCGTTGTTGAGATATGGCACAACGACGCCGATCAGGTGCTGGCCTTCATGCGAGGTGACTTGATATTTGTGTTTAACTTCTCTCCGACACAGTCGTTTACAGACTATGGCTTCCTGGTTCCCACGGGTTCCTATGATGTCGTGTTGAATACAGACTCACCGGCATTTGGCGGACATGGATTTGCCGATGATTCGGTGACGCATTTCACAAACTATGATCCTCTCTATGTTAAGGATCATAAGGAGTGGCTGAAACTATATATTCCTGCGCGTTCAGCAGTAGTTCTGAAGAAAAACTAATGAGAAGAGATTATTCAAATCATAAGAACGGCACGACCACTGTCAAGGTGGTCTGTGCCGTCTGTTTTTGGTTGTTTTCGTTTGTCTGGCTCTATGCTTTCCAGGCAGATGTGTTAGCTGTTTCCCAGCACATTCTAAGTGATGGTGCAACGCATTATAACCGTTCGCTTGGCGCCATCTTCATCACCTTGGCATTATATCTGCTGCAGTTGGTGGTCTCTTTGATTCTCCGTCAGTCCAAGCGGTCGTATGCCTTGACTTATCTGCCATCAATGTTGTTTCTGGCTCTTATCTCAGACTTCAACTTTGACGATCATCTAGACTATTCGTTGGGCGACTGGAAATGGCTTATACCATTAGTGCTTCTCTTATGGGGAGCATGCGTATGGCTGTCTAAGCAGTTGCTGACTTTCGAGAACCAGAACAATGTGAATAATGCCTATTTCTCACGAGATGTATGGCAGAATGTTTTGATACTGCTCGTGATGGTGCTGTTTGTGACGTTTAGTACCAACACCAATGCGGTGTTCCATTTCCAAGCTCATGCAGAAACGTCGTTGTTGCATGGTGATGACGATGAAGCGCTGCATGTCGGCGCAAAGTCGCTAGAGACCAATGCCAGCTTGACCATGTTGCGAGCATTTGCTCTTTCTAGAAAGGGCGAGATGGGCGAGCACCTATTTGAATATGCCCTAGAGGGGAAGAGCACCGATCTGTTGCCATTAAAGGACAGCCAGAGCCGTCTGTTGTTGCTGCCGGCGGATTCTATCTATAAGCATCTTGGCGGCAGACCCAAGCGCCCCATTGATGTATGGCAGTACCTGAACGCCGTCGAGCGCGACTCGTTTGCGACGCGTGCTGTGGCCGACTATGTGCTTTGTGGCTTTTTGATGGATAAGAACCTGAAAGCGTTTGCACATGCTCTGCCGCGCTATTACGAGATTTCGGATTCTGTTAGCTTGCCTCGTCACTATCAGGAAGCGATGGTCATGTATCGCTCTATCCAAGGTGATACGGTCATTGCCCGTCAGGATTCTTTGGTATATGACCAGTGGGTGGCCATACGTGATCTGAAGAAACAGATCCCTGACAAGTCTGCACGTCGTCTTCGTGCATTAGAACGTCATCGTGGCAGTTACTTCTATTATTATCTCTACAAATAACAGCACGGATCGCCTCTTAGGCATTCGTTGATGAGAAGAAAAAAAAGGCTGGTTCTATTTGCGAACCAGCCTTTCTTCTTTGTATAGAACTTATTATTATTCGATAACGATAAGTGCGTCGTCTTCCATAACGCTTTCGCCAACCTTTACACAGATAGCGGTAACGGTACCAGCTTTTTCTGCTGCCAGGTTGTTGGCCATCTTCATAGCCTCGAGCACAACAACGGTGTCGCCTACGGCTACCTGGTCACCTACGGCAACCTTGATGTCTGTGATAACACCGGGCAGGGGAGCTTTCACGGCGTTGTTCTTGTTCACGGCCTTGCTAGTAGCTTCGCCACCTTCTGCGGGGGCAGAAGCTGCTGCTGCGGGCTTGCCGAGCACAGGCTTCTTCTTCTCAGGTTCTGCCTGCTTCTCAAGTTCTACTTTGTATTCTTCGCCATTTACTGTCACGCATACGAGGTTATCCTCGATGTCGCCTACAGCAACTTCATACTTTGTTCCGTTGATGGTATACTTATATTCTTTCATCTTTGTTTGAATCTTGATTTATGGATGTGCTGTCATTGTCTGTGCATAACCATTCCACTGTGTGGGATGCTCAGCAATTGTGATGATGCCGGGCTCTATGTCGTGGACATTATTGCCAAGGTGCTCGTGCAGAGCCATTGCAATAGCAGCATAAACTTCGTTCGTCTTCATATGCGGTTCTGATTACATTGGAATGTTACCATGCTTCTTAGCGGGCAGGGCGTCGCGTTTTGTAGCGAGCTGTGCCAGTGCGCGGCAGATGCGGAAACGTGTGTTGCGTGGTTCGATCACATCGTCGATGTAGCCGTACTTAGCAGCCTGATAAGGATTAGCGAAGAGCTCGTTGTACTCTTCCTCCTTCTCAGCGATGAAGGCCTTAACATCTTCGCCAGCTTCCTTCTTGGCCTTTGCTTCTTTAGCGTAAAGAACGGCAGCAGCACCAGAGGCACCCATCACGGCAATCTCGGCAGAAGGCCATGCATAGTTCAGGTCGGTGTGGAGCTGCTTAGAACCCATTACGATGTGTGAACCACCGTAAGACTTACGCAGTGTGACTGTGATCTTGGGCACTGTAGCCTCACCGTAAGCGTAGAGCAACTGGGCACCGTGCAGGATCACTGCGTTGTACTCCTGACCTGTACCGGGCAAGAATCCAGGTACGTCAACGAATGAAACGATAGGAATGTTGAAGGCGTCGCAGAAGCGTACGAAGCGTGCACCCTTACGTGAAGCGTTCACGTCGAGCACACCAGCGTAGCATGAAGGCTGGTTGGCAACGATACCTACGCTCTGACCGTTGAAGCGAGCGAAACCTACGATGATGTTCTTAGCGAACTTAGGCTGTACTTCAAAGAACTCTCCGTTATCAACAACGGCACCGATGACCTTGTACATATCGTATGCCTCGTTGGGGTTCTCGGGGATAATCTCATTGAGCATGTCCTCCATACGGTTGATGGGGTCGTCGCACTTCTTGCGAGGAGCCACCTCCATATTGTTTGAAGGAATATATGACAGGAGGGTCTTGATCATCTGCAGACCTTCCTCCTCGGTCTTTGCCGTGAAGTGTGTCACACCCGACTTGGTAGCGTGAACGCTGGCACCACCCAGGTGCTCCTGGTCGATGTCCTCGCCCGTAACGGTCTTCACAACCTTAGGACCGGTGAGGAACATGTATGATGTGCCTTCCATCATCAGGGTGAAGTCGGTCAGGGCAGGGCTGTAAACAGAGCCACCTGCGCAAGGACCAAAGATACCGCTGATTTGAGGAATCACACCTGAAGCCAGGATGTTACGCTCGAAGATCTCGGCAAAACCTGCCAGAGAGTTGATACCTTCCTGAATACGTGCGCCACCCGAGTCGTTGATGCCGATAACAGGTGCACCCATCTTCATGGCCATATCCATGACTTTGCAAATCTTCTGGCTCATGGTCTCAGAAAGAGAACCGGCATGAACGGTGAAGTCCTGTGCAAATACATATACCAGACGTCCGTCGATAGTACCTGAACCAGCTACAACACCGTCGCCCAGGAACTGCTTCTTCTCCATGCCGAAGTTGTGACAACGATGCTCCTTGAACATGTCGTACTCCTCAAAAGAGCCTTCGTCGAGAAGCATTTCGATGCGCTCGCGTGCTGTATATTTACCACGGTCGTGTTGCTTTTGAATGGCTTTCTCACCACCACCGAGACGAGCTTGTTCGCGCTTCTCGATGAGTTGTTTGATCTTTTCTAATTGCTTGCTCATAATTATTATTAATGTTCACATAATTCTGTCAATATACCACATGTTGATTTGGGATGGAGGAAGGCGATGTTCAGATTCTCGGCACCCTTTCTTGGAGCCTGATCGATGAGACGTACACCTTTCTCGCTCACTTCTGCCAGTGCGTTGGCAACGCCATCCTCTATGCAGAAGGCTACATGATGAACACCCTTGTTACCTTTGTCGAGCCATTTCTGAATGGTGCTCTCAGGTGATGTGGGTTCAAGCAGTTCCAGCTTGACCTCGCCGCACTTCATGAATGCAGTTTTCACTTTTTGGTCTTCGACGGTCTCAATGTTGTAGCACTTCAAGCCCAGCACGTTCTCAAAGAATGGCAGGCTTTCTTCAATGCTCTGTACAGCAATGCCCAGATGCTCAATGTGTGAAATTCTCATAATCGTATTCTTTTGATTAATAAAATTGTGGCACAAAGGTACAAAAGATTAATGAATTTCTGCTTCTTTTTGGTCTTTTTTATTTAAAAAAAGAGAGATTATTGCGTGTTGTGAGCAATAATCTCTCTTTGTATAGCATATTAAGACTATTTCATTGTTTTACTCATTGTTGGGGTAAACCTTTTCTGTGTTGATGTCCAGATACCAGTAGATGGTCTGGTCGTTGGTCTGAACCCACTCTGTGAACTTGCTGTAGGCATCCTTGATGCAAACGGTCTCCAAGGGATATGCAAAGTTCAAGGGGACGATGATTGCATAGGGAGGCTCGCCAGCTGTTGTCGGAACAGTGATTGTCTTACCCGTGGTGAGGTTATTCAGCTTGATGGTCTTCAGGAAGTCCTCGATGCTCAGGTCTGCTGCCACCTCGAAGTCTTCGCTGATAGGCTCGAACGAATCCTGACCTGTCTTGGTGTTGATAAACGTAGAACCAGGTGTGACGTTGAAGAGCTCATGCACCTCTTTACTAGCCAGCATAGCTTCGTCGTAGCCGGGAATCTCAAGCTGCAGCAGGTCGTCGGCACCACTTGCCACGAGGCTCAGTCTGATGGTTGTCTCGTTGATGCGTGAAGCCTGCAGCACAATGTCGTTCATGTCGTAGTCGGCAGAAGCCAAGCGGTCTTCGAAACACATGGTATAGAGCGATGCTTCGGGGGCGGGTGACTCGTCGATAGTCTTAGCACCCTGAGATACTTCCAGAATCATGTCGCAGAAGTTACAGTCAGAACCATCCTCAAAGCAGAGGTATGTACGGTCGTTGGCGCTGAACACTGCGATACGTGGGCTGTCGAACTGCATGCCGTTGGTCGTCTTACCATAGCGCAGATCGTCTTTGGCATTGGGGTCGTTCTTTCTGATGGTTGCTGCCAATTTGGTGTCGATGGCCGACAGATAGTGACCATGTAAGTGGTTCACCTCTACGTTCAAACGACCGTCGCCATAGGTGCAACCGCTGGTGCAGTCCTGTTCTGTCTTGCCGGCGTAGCCCTTTCTGTTCAGGAAACCAATCTTATAGCCCTTGGGGATAGCCAGTCCTGCAGAGGCAGTCGCGCCATTTTCCAGTGTGCCATTACCATAGTAGGGGAGCAGGTAGGCCTTGTCTCTGAAGAAGTTAGACTTGTTGGCCAAACCTTTCATGGCCTTGAACTTTGGCAGAGCCTTGATATAGTTGGCTTCCTGCTCAGAGGTCATGCCTACAGTCTTGGCAGGGTCGAAATAGTAATAGTAAATATTATTGTTGTTGCCTTCAGAGGTTCCCATCTGAACTGGTGTTACAATCAGAGGTGTGCCATCGCTGATGAGGTAGTTGTTGTTGATGATAAAGTGATCATTGCCCTCAGCAATGAGTTCCCAGTTGTTGCTTCGTCCGTTGGTGGGGTGCAGACCGCCCAACTTCTGGAGGTATGCATCGCAGATAGCCTTGACGGTGGTCATGTCGACGGTCTCTTTGATTTCCTTGTAGATGCCGTTCTCTGTGATCTTCCAGTCACCATCGGTTTTGGCCTGTGGAGACCAGAGACGATCGTTGGCCCATGAAGCGTCGTACAGATTCATGTAATAGAAATCGTTGGTACCATCGTTCACCATAATCTGATGCGTCTCGCTGTTGAGGGTAGCCTCGGCACGAAGTGCATTGAAAGACTTGACAGGTTCGCCCAGTACGATAGAGCTGGCGGCGGGATATGTGTATTCGGCAGCACGAGCTCTGCGTGATTCGGCTACTTCACCGAAGTCAACTTCTGCATCTTGCAGTCCGAACGACTGTACATAGTAGATACCTTTATCGTTGACACAGGCAGCAATCAGTCTGTCGTAAACGTTGGGCGCATCGTATTTCAATGTCACATAGCGTCCGTTGACGATTTCTGCTTCATTCAGTACTCTTGCATTAGGATTGCCGAAAGGTGATTCGGTCAGAATCTGCACCTTTACGATGTTGTTGAGAGGGGCATTAGCGATGATTTTCACTGAGCCTTGGTTAATAGAACTCCAATCTTGTCTAACAATTTGGCCTAAAACGTTCTCTGCGTTCTGTTTGATAGCCTTGCTGTCATCGCCTTTGTATAGATTTGTTTCGTGGTCAATACAGCTGGTTAATGTTAAACTAGTAACTGCAAGTAAAGATAATAACTTTTTCATATTTTGGTTATCGTTTATATTTTCTTTGCACCGTTAATGACTATCTAGTAAGTCCTTACAATTTTATAAGAATGGTGCAAAATTACAAAAAAATACTGAAACAAAAGCGCAATTTCTGATTTTTTTTCATTTGGGCGCTAATTTGTTGATATTGTGAGTTGTACGAATTACAACTCTACAATGATCTTGCCGTTAATCTGGCGCCCTGTCAGATAGTTGGGAACAGCCCATTGGCGGTTGGTGACGTCGGTCACCCAGTAGTAGCTGTTTACGTTGGAAATGCCAAACAGATTTAGACAGTCGATGCCCAGCCAAACGCGCTTAATGCTGTATTTCTTTGTTTCTGACTCCGATGGCTGATAGGCCAGATAGCTCATACCGATGTCCGCTCTTTTGTAGGCAGGCGCCCTGAAGCTCTGGTTGGTGATGCCGCGATGGGGCGCGCCGAAGGGCAGGCCGTCGGCATAGGCCAGTTTCAGGGTCATCTTCCAACGCGTGGTACCTGGGAAATAGTCGGTGAAGTGCAGGTTGAGTGCGTAGCGTTGGTCGGTAGGCATTGGAATCCACTGGCCGTTCATTTTCTGTTGTGTACGCATCAGCGAGAGACTTATCCACGAGTCAGTGCCTGGAACAAATTCTCCATAGAGCTTCAAGTCGAGACCTGCGGCATAGCCCGAACAGAGGTTCTCGCCGTAGTAGGTCGTCTTCACGTTTTGTATGTTATAGGGCACCAAATTAGACAGCGCTTTATAATAGACCTCGGCACTAAACTTATAGGGCAGGTCTTTCATCTTGAACCGGTAGTCCATAGCTCCAATGATCTGGAATGAGCGCTGACTCTTGATGTGCTTGTTGAGCGTCACTTTTGTGATGCCGCCCACGGCAGTCGTGTCGCGAAATTCCTTATAGAACGGTGCCTGGTAGTAGATACCTGTGGCCAGTCGGTAGGTGATATCTGGATTATAGGCGGGCACCAACGCCAGCGAGGCCCTGGGAGACACCAGCGTCTCTTTGTTGAACGACCAGTTGGCAAAGCGAACACCATAGTTCAACGTGAAGAAGTTGTCGCCGTTGTGCCATCGGAAGACGTCTTGCACATAGCCTTCAATGCGTGTGGAGCGCATATCGTTTTTGGACGAAAGCGTGTAGATAAGGTCCAGACGGTTGCCGGTGTGGGGAATGGAGTAGCCGCTGGAGTCGCGCATCTCGTACTCACGACTCTGCTCTTTCAGGTGTTCCCACTTCACCACCAGCCCTCCTTCTATCTCATGTTGTTTCAACTTCCTGTTCACCATCAGCTTCAGGCTCTGTACGTTGGCCGTGAGATAGTTGCGCGCATGCTCGGCATAGGTGCCCACGCCCAGTTGCTCTGCGCTCTGAGCATCGTTCAGCCAGTATTGTCCCTGTATGTCGTAAGCCTCTTGCTCCTTGGTGTGGAAGGCCGACCAGAGCAGTTTGATGCTGAGTGAATCGCTGATGTGGCGCGTGATGGATGCGGCCCCAAAGAGTGTGCGGAAGATGTCTTTTTCCTGTCCGTCAAAGTACACCTTGAATGATTTTGTCGACTGCATCGTGCCGAAGCTCGTTTCACGATCGTGCGGCTTGAAGTTGTAATGGTTTTCAGAGATGTTTCCCAGCAGGTCTAACGACCACCGCTTGTTTGGGTTGTAGGTCATGTATGACTGATAGTCAAGCTGGTTCGGTCTGTATTCTCCGGTTGTTTCGAGTGAGCCAAGTAGATACCTGTTTGTCTTATATCTCAGGCCGTGACTCATGGAAAACTTCTTGTTCGACATGCCGACATAGGCGCTTCCGCCCAGCAGCGAAGCCATAGCCGTGGCTTCAAATGCCTTGGGACGCTTGTAGGTGATATCCAGCGCACTCGACATCTTGTCGCCATACTTAGCTGAGAAACCGCCTGACGAGAAACCAATCTTCTCGACCATATCAGGGTTGATGACCGAGAGGCCTTCCTGCTGACCGCTTCTGATGAGTAGCGGGCGGTAAACCTCGATATTGTTGATATACACCGAGTTCTCGTCGAACGAGCCACCTCTGACGTTATATTGACTGGAGAGCTCGTTGTGTGTAGAGACGCCAGCCTGCTGCTGTATCAGTTCCTCCACGGCATTGCCCGATGCAGATGGCGTGGCCTTCAGTTCCTTAGCATCAATCTCCTGCATCTGCGTGGTCTGTCGGCGGCGCTCTGTGATCACCACTTCGCTCAGTTCCTGCATGGGCGACATCTGTATCTGCAGCGTCTGCGTGGTGCGCGGGTTTCTCAGTACTCGGGTGCGGGTCTTGTAGCCAACCATAGAGAAGCGTATCTCTACCGAGTCGGCCGATTGTAGTTTCATGTTGAATTCACCCTTCAGGTCGGTCATCGTTACCTTAGCTTGCTTGGCACAGGCCACGGTGGCAAACTCAAGGGCATTGCCATCCTCGTCGGTCACGCGACCTTTCAACGTGAAAGATTGCGCCACGACAACACTGCTCATCAATAGCATGACGAGTGTAAGAATGAGGGATGTACACTTTGAATTCATTTCTCTTATAACGCAGAAATGCTCGTTTTATTATGGAGTTTGCATTTTAACCCAGAAAACTTATGCTTTGCCGTAACTAAACTGCCCCTTTGCCGTAACTAAACTGCCCCTTTGCCGTAACAAAACTACCCCTTTGCCGTAACAAAAGTGCCACTTTTGTCTTCCAATACTGGCACTTTTGCTCCGATTCTAGACTCTAGAATGCGTAATTCTAGACTTTAGATAGAGTAATTCTAGACTCTAGAATGAGCGTGTCCAGACTCTAGAATGCACCTTTCTAGAGTCTAGGTGCAGTACAATACTTATCGAATTGCATCGCAATAGCGCCACTCTTAGGTCGTAAAAGCGTAACTATTACCACACAAAATGAACGCTTTTAAATTGTCAATTCTCAATTGTCAATTGTCAATTCTCTCAGTCTTTGTAGAACAGAGAAAACAACCGGTTCAGCCAACCTATAGAGATATGAAACCATCGATAGGTAGATGAAGGCTTTCCGCCAAATCGCAAGATGAAATCGCGATAGCCGTTCTTCTTGAATGGCAAGCCTACGTCCAGGAAGAACATGTGCTCATAGCCCATTCGGTGGGCATCTTTCAGTGCGTGCCAAATGGTGATGATGTCGGGGTGAACAAAAGCATACGACTTGCGGCGGAAGGCTGAGAACCACAGGTAAGCTTGATTCTGACTGAAGAACACCACCGAACAGCCAATGATATGCTGGTGATAGCGCGTGACGTAGAGGCGACAAGCCTCGTGGTTGATAAGGCTGCAGAAGAAAGAGTCTTCGGGGATATAGCGCTTGGGCTTCAGCCAGTGATAGCGCCGCAGGAGCTTTGAAAAGGCCTTGAAGTCAGCTTCGGTCTTCACCACATCGGTCTCAACGCCAAGCTTGTAGCTGCGCTCTATGCGCTTTTTCATGCGTTCGCTGAGTCGCTCTTCTGGTGCTTTGGAGTGAAGCGAGTTGTGGATGCTCATCCATCTCACGGGAAAATAGCCTGCCTCGCGAAACTGACGGTAGCCAAACATCTTCTCTCTCAGGTTGCTGACCTCCACATACAGGATATTGCGTCCAAGCGCAGTGGTCAGTTTCTTGAGCATCATGCCAAACAGCGTGGCACTCTGGTCTTCATAGTCGGGATGATAGACGCCTTCGCCCAGGATGCGACAGTGGCGATAGAGATAGGGTGGGAACCACGAACAGCGGAAACGTACGATACCAAGCATCTGTGCTACCACGGTGCCGTCTTGCGTTTCCATGGTGACCATATACGGGCGTTGACGACGACTAGGCTCGACAAGCGTGAAGAACGTCTTGCTGTGGAAGATGTTTTTCTCTTCCAAGCCCTCGGGCAGCTTGTCACCGCTGGTGTATATTCTGATGCTTAATTCGTTCATCGCTGGCAAAGATACGAAATAATTCTTAATTCATCGTTCTCGTTTCGCAATAATTTCGTAACTTTGCCGAAAAATGTAACTCTCTAGAAAATGACAAACTTTAAGACATTGGCGCAGACGCGTCGTTCACATCGCAAGTTCACGAGTGAGGAAATTGATGCAGAAGATGTAAAACTCATTCTCAGAGCGGCACTCATGTCGCCCACATCAAAAGGACAGCGTGCATGGGAATTTATAGTGGTCGATGACAAGATGGATCTGGAAAAGCTCTCGGATGCTAAAGCCATGGGCGGCCAGTTCCTGAAGGAGGCTCCTCTGGCCATCGTTGTGCTGGGCGACCCTATGGTCAATGACTGTTGGATAGAGGATGGCTCTATTGCTGCCATCTCGATGCAGTACCAGGCCGAGGAACTGGGACTTGGTTCTTGTTGGGTGCAGATGCGTGGTCGCGGGCTGAGCGATGGTACCAGTGCCGATACTGTTATCAGGGGCATACTTGACATCCCCGAGAACCTGTCTGTGCTCTGCGTACTTGCTGTGGGACATAAGGCCGATGAGCGTCAGCCACAGAACGAGGATAAGCTGAAGTGGGAACGTGTTCATCTGAATAAGTATTAAGCTGTATGGATATCGTTTTTGTGGGTGCAGGAAGACTGGCCACTAACATGGCGCAGGCTTTGTGCCAAAAAGGACATCGCATCGTGGCTATTTACAGTCGCACGATGCTTTCTGCACAGCAACTGGCCGAGAAGGTGGGCGCTGAGGCTACCTGCGATCTGCAGTCATTGCCCAAGAATGCAGATGCTTTTATCTTTTCGGTGAAGGATACTGTCCTTGGAAGTCTGATTGCCGATCTGCAGTCGGGGCGCGAAGAGGTCCCCTTCTTTCACACGGCAGGCTCCGTGTCTATGGAGGTCTTTGGTCAGCATCGTCATCATGGCATTATCTATCCCATGCAGACGTTCTCCAAAGAGCGATTGGTTGATTTCTCTCGTGTACCTATATTTATAGAGGCCAACGATGATAGCAGTCTCCGCCTGGCCGAGGATCTGGCTTCGTCCATCTCGCCACTCATCTATCACCTTTCTTCCGCAGAGCGCCGATATCTGCATCTAGCAGCTGTCTTCGCCTGCAATTTTGCCAATCATTGCTATGCCTTGTCGGCAGAGATTCTGCAGAAGCATGGCCTGCCATTCTCGGTGATGCTGCCTCTGATCAACGAGACGGCACAGAAGGTGAACACGATGAACCCTGTGGAGGCACAGACGGGACCGGCCGTACGTTACGATGTCAACGTGATTGAGGCTCAGAATGCATTGCTTGCAGATGCCCCCGACGTGCAGAAGATTTACGAATTAATGAGTAAAAGTATACATCTGTTAGCGAAATGATTAACTACGATTTGACAAAGATTAAAGCCATTATCTTCGATATTGATGGCGTCCTTTCGGCAGAGACCATCACATTGGCTCCCGATGGTTTGCCACAACGAACGGTAAACATCAAGGATGGCTATGCCATTCAGTTGGCCATCAAACTGGGTCTTCATATTGCCATCATGACGGGTGCTAACGTTGATGCCATTCGCGTGAGGTACGAAGGCCTGGGCGTGAAGGATGTGATGATGGGCTGTGCCGTGAAAATCACAACCTATGAGGCCTTCCTCAAGAAGTATCAGCTCACTGATGAAGAGGTCATGTTTATGGGAGACGACATACCCGATTTGGAAGTGCTGCGCAGGGTGGGGTGCCCCGTATGTCCGCAAGACGCTTGTCAGGAGGTGCGTGAGGCCTGTCTTTACGTCAGCGACCGGAAAGGCGGCTACGGATGTGGGCGTGATGTCGTAGAACAAACCCTGCGTGCTCAGGGTAAATGGCTGATGAACGAAAAAGCCTTTGGCTGGTAAAGGAAAAATTATGTTTGAGAATCTACAGAAATATCATATCGTGTTGGCAAGCAATTCGCCTCGCCGACGCGAACTGTTAGGAGGGCTCGGCCTTCCTTTCGAGGTGAAAGTGCTTGGTGATATTGATGAATCATATCCCTCAACACTGCCTGTAGGCGAGATTGCGCAGTATATCTCTAATAAGAAAGCAGAGGCCTACCAGGCAGTCATGAAGTCCAATGACCTCATCATTACTGCCGATACGGTGGTGATTGCTGGCGATGAAGTGATGGGCAAGCCTCATGATGCCAGCGATGCTCGTCGCATGTTGCATAAGCTGAGCAACTGCTCTCATCAAGTGACAACAGGTGTTTGCTTGATGACCAAAGACAAGAAGCGCAACTTTTCTGTTACGACAGACGTAACGTTTAAACAACTCACAGACGACGAAATCGATTGTTACGTTGAGAAATACCGTCCATTTGACAAGGCTGGCGCCTATGGAATACAAGAATGGATCGGCTATATAGGTGTCACAGGATTGAGTGGGAGCTACTTCAACGTAATGGGGTTGCCGGTTCAGCGTATTTATACGGAATTAGCATCTTTTTAGTTCTATTTTTCTTAAACAATAAAAAAAATAGTGAAAAGTTTTGGCGTTGTAGAAATAATTTGTAACTTTGCAATCGATAACTAGTAATTTTAATCTATATTTATCATTTTCCAAAGTTTTTAAAAAAAGGGAACCCGTTCGTGAGAATAGGTTCCCTATTTTATTGTAGTAAGGTGGATTTCTGATAATGAAGAACTACTCTTCGCCGTAATCCGACATGTTTTCAGCTTCCTCGTCGGGGTCGCCACTACCCAAATCCATCATGGTAGAGTAGTTCTCTTCAGTGATATCTTCGTCATTGGGATCAGAGATCTCAATATCGTCTTCGTCGGGCTTGTTGTAGTTGTCCTCAATTTCTACATCAGCATCGTCGTCCTCATCGTCCATGCTTGATGAAGCAAACTTCATGCGAGGCTTCTCACTCTCAGGTTTAGCTTTGGCAAAGATAGCCTCAACCCATGTGCCTTTGGCTACTTCCAGCACCTCAAAACCGTCTTCAACTTTCTTCTCGTACATGCCACCCTTCTTGTGCAGACGATCTTTGGGAAGTGTGGTGGTAGAGATGTCAAAGCCACTCTCGATAATGTCTTTGATGCTCTGAGACAACGAATCCCAACCTCCGCCAAAGTTACGGTCTAACACTTCGATAAGCTTTGTTGCAGAGATGTGACGAATGTTCTCGTAGGTCAAATCCGTAACACGCATGATGGGACGCTTCTTGATGGCCCATGTGACCTTGGCATTCTCGTCCAGCTTTACTTGGCCTACTTTATATCCCAGCTTTTCGAATTTGGTCTTTACCAAATCAGAATCGCTGTTAATCTCCTCAATCATAAATGCAGAACGAATGATGTCTACAAAATGGCGTGCATTGTCTTTTACCTCAGCATCTTTTTCGGCACCTTCCCACAAGCGGAAGATGTCGTTTTCCTGTATGTCCCACACACTGCTTTTGGTCAGTGTCTTGAGCGTAAGTGCTTTTTTATTAGTCTGTTGCTCCATAAAAATTAGTGCATTTGCTTGTTTATGGTGCAAAGATACGAAATTATTCTTAATTCATAATTCATATTTCGCAATTATTTTCTATCTTTGCATCGAAATTATGGCAGAACCATTAGCAGAAAGATTGAGACCGCGAACGTTGGATGACTATATTGGTCAGCAACACTTGGTAGGTGAGGGGGCTGTTCTCCGCAGAATGATAGACTCGGGGCGCATCTCTTCTTTCATTTTGTGGGGACCTCCGGGCGTTGGAAAAACAACGTTGGCGCATATCATTGCCAATAAGTTGGAAACACCCTTCTACACGCTCTCTGCAGTGACAAGTGGCGTGAAGGATGTCAGGGATGTCATTGAAAAAGCGCAGAAAGGACGCTTCTTCAATGAGGCTTCACCTATATTATTTATAGACGAGATTCATCGCTTCTCTAAGTCTCAACAGGATTCTTTGTTGGGGGCGGTGGAACGCGGTATTGTTACACTGATTGGTGCAACGACAGAGAACCCGTCTTTTGAGGTTATCAGACCTCTGTTGTCGCGTTGTCAGCTGTATGTTCTTCGCTCACTGGAGAAAGAAGATCTGCTGAAACTGCTGGATCGTGCTATTTCTACCGACGTGGTTCTTCGGGAGCTTCAGATCAACCTGAAGGAGACCGATGCGCTATTAAGGTTCAGCGGTGGCGATGCGCGTAAGCTGTTAAACATCCTTGAGCTGGTTGTTGAGAGCGCTAAGGCGACCAAAGATTCTGCATCTTCAGAGATTGTTATCACAGATGATTTCGTAGTGTCGTGTCTCCAGCAGAATCCGCTGGCCTATGATAAGGATGGCGAGATGCATTATGACATCATTTCTGCCTTTATTAAGAGTATCAGAGGAAGTGATCCCGATGCAGCGCTGTACTGGATGGCACGTATGATAGAGGGTGGGGAAGACCCGCAGTTTATTGCCCGCCGTCTGGTGATCTCTGCTGCCGAGGATATCGGATTGGCCAATCCTAATGCCTTGTTGCTGGCCAATGCCGCCTTCGATACGGTGATGAAAATAGGATGGCCCGAGGCGCGTATCGCTCTGGCAGAATGTGCGGTCTATTTGGCCACCTCGCCCAAGAGCAACTCTGCTTATCTGGGCATTGATCAGGCGCTGGCTTTGGTGCGTGCGACGGGCAATCTTCCCGTGCCTTTACCTCTTAGAAATGCTCCAACTAAATTAATGAAAGAGCTTGGATATCATGATGGTTACAAATATCCGCATGATTATCCTGGCCACTTCACCCAGCAGCAATATATGCCCGATGAACTGGTTGACCAGCGGCTGTGGCACGGACAACATAATCCGGCAGAGGAGAAACTCTATCAGAGAATGGTTAACTATTGGGGAAAACGTTTTGAAGATTAGGATAGATGAATCAGGATTTCTTGATCAGCGTTATTGAAATGCTTGGCACATTCGCCTTTGCCATTTCAGGCATTCGTCATGCGGCAGCAAAACATTTTGATTGGTTTGGCGGTTATGTTTGTGGCATTGCCGTGGCCATTGGTGGTGGTACTATACGTGATGTCTTGCTTGGTGCCACACCGTTTTGGATGACAACGCCCATTTACATGATATGTACGGCTATCGCATTGCTGACCGTTGCTTTTATGGGTAAATGGATGGAACCATTGAAGAATGCTTGGTTCGTATTTGATACCTTTGGTCTGGCGCTTTTCACCGTAGCTGGAATTCAAAAGAGTCTGGCTTTCGGACAACCTTTCTGGGTTGCTGTCATCATGGGTTGCATCACGGGTGCAGCTGGTGGCGTCATTCGAGATGTGCTTCTCAATAATGAGCCTGTCATATTCCACAAGGAGATTTATGCTATGGCCAGTGTGCTGGGAGGTGTGGTCTATTGGATAGGACTAGCAGCAGGCCTGTCTGTCGGCATTACGGCTATTGTGAGCTTTGTGCTGATCTGCCTTGTCAGATTCCTAGCTGTTCGCTACCATATCTCTCTACCTATCCTTGCCTCCGAGGATTCTAATTCTTAAACAGGTCTAAAAAGGCCTTGAGTCTTTCTATATCCTTGATGCCAGGCTGACTTTCAAAACTGGTAGAAAGATCTATTCCGGCCAATTGGGGATGGCGGATGTTGCGAATGGATTCTGCATCTTTCTCAGTAAACGTGCCACAAAGAAAGAAGGGTTTTGTTCCTTCGTATTCTGATAGGAAGTCGATGTCTTTCATATCGAAGATGAATGCTTCGACGGCGTGTTCATATTTCCCATAGCTTTCTTTCTGTGGCTTTGCCTTCTTCCAAAACTGAATGTCTGGGCAGATGTCGGGAACGAGGGTCGCGCGCAGATTACGGATGAGTGTTGGTGTTTCTTCTCCGTTTAGTTGGATGATATCAAGGCCGAAGGTGACCGCCCGTGTGATGATGTTCTGAGGCATCTCGTTGGTGAAGACACCAACTTTCTGGATGGAAGAGCTCGCCTCTGCAGACATAGACCTTCCACGATCAGGAATAATACCTGCATGGGTGGAAAGCATTGTCACGTGACGTGGCGAATCCGCACAGAAATGCAGGCCAATATAGTCCACACTCAACCCACTGACTTGGCGAATGTTCTCGCCGTCTTTCATGCCACAGACTTTAATCTTCATCTTTGATATTTATTCTTTCTTATCCTAACGGATAAACATACGCAATTATTGTTTTGCCAAAAAACAATAATTAATTTGGAGAATTACCATAATTCCTTTAACTTTGCATCAAAATTAATAAAACTAAAACTATCAATCTATTTATACAATGAAGAAAGTACTGATTCGCGGGATGCTGATGGCCCTTAGCCTCATCCTTACTACCAGTCTGACCGCATGGTCGGCAAATCAAAAAACTACCGTTTCGCAAGTAACGACATCTATCTCCTTGACGAATGATGTTGATTATGTTGTGTCGTCGGCAACTCCTTTCGGGAATAATGGTGTTGTGAACATCGTCAATACAGAACATGCCGTTCTTATCTTAGACGCTGTGAAGCCCTCTGCTGCGCTGGGGCTTTTGGAAAAGCACGTGCAGATTAATGGCAAGCGCGCCGTTTACAACACGAACTGTCAGGTGAAGCTCTATAATCGTGGTTGTATCATTCTGCCTTATGCAGCCAACTTTAAACCATTGACAGTGTTTTCTGAACCAAATTTCGCAGGTGAGTCTTGTAGCGACTTTGGTTTGGAGAATACTGGCGGTTTCATGAATACGCTGACCGATGAGAAACTGAACAACAGAATTCGCTCCTTCAAATTGAAGCGAGGCTATATGGTGACCTTCGCCAATGGAAAGGGAGGACGTGGCTATAGCCGCTGTTTTATTGCTGCAGACAAGGACCTCGAGATAGCTAACATGCCTGCGGTTCTGGATCGCAGTATTTCTTCATATCGCATCTTCAAGTGGTATGATACCGGTAAGCAGGCGCTGGCCAACGATACGCGTGCTAATTCTGTGGAAGCATTGAATGTTACCAGCTGTTATTCGTTTGGTCTTGGTGAGAACCGCGGCATAGACTGCGAGTGTGTGCCTCACCACATCAAAGAAGACTGGCCTTCTGCTGCTGATTGCGGTAGGGTGTCTTATTCTCCGCATTTGAAAACCAATAATGAGCCGGGAAATTCCGCCGACGACACTCCGCAGTCGGTAGCGGTAATATTGGATAACTGGGAAAATCTGATGCGTACAGGCATGCGCTTGTGTTCACCATCTTCTCATGATGGTAGCTTGAATCACTTGCGCGAGTTTATGGATAGTATAGATGCTCGTGGCTGGCGTTGTGACATTATTGACTTGCATTGCTACTGGCCTGAGAGCAGTTTCAATGAATGGAGTTTCAAAAACCAGTGGGTTGATCGCTATCATCGTCCAATCTGGATTTCCGAGTGGGTATGGGGCGCATCGTGGAATCATAATGGTGCTTTTGCCTCTGATGTGACAGAGCAACAGAATGCTGAGGCTATTAAGCGTATCTGTGGAAATCTGAACAACTGGGATTACATTGAACGTTACTATTATTGGAACAGTGAGCGTGACCCATCCAGAATCATGAGAGACAATTTCTCCTTGACTGCTGCGGGTCAGTATTATGCCACCATCAACTCTGGCGTAGGCTATAACGGTAAGTACGACTATGCTCCAAAAGTTGTAAAGCAGCGTACTCCGTCTGGTTTCACCCTTGAGTTTGATAACAAGACAAAGGTTGCTACACTGAAGTGGCACGATTATAATGGTGAGATGAATGGCGGCATCTATGTAGAGCGTCGTGTGAATTCATCGGCCAAGTGGGAGACGTTTGCAGAAATTCCCATGGAGGAAAGTGCTGCCGACTATACTTATGAGGATAAAAACTCAGGCATTGGCTATCAGTATCGTGTGCTTGTGGTTGATGGAAATGGCGACGAGCGCAGAACCAATCAGATCACAGCTGCTGCAAAAGAGGTCCAGGCTGGTGATGCTATTGAGATTAATGGTGCCACCAAGTATCTGGGCGGTAACGTTTTCAAAAACGGCAACTTCATGATGGGACTTACTGGATGGACTAACGGCGCAGGCGAACCTCTCGCTGCTCCTTATTTCCAGGACGTTGCCAAGGGTGGTTTTGCTGGTTATCCTTATCTGCAGTGTTATGGCGATGGCGATGATAATAGCGAGAAGTCTATTCGCCAGGTAGTAGATATCAAACCCAATACGGATTATTATTTTGCTGGTGCTGTATGTAATACCACCAATTTGTCGAGCTTCGTATATGGCTCTAGTGATGGTATTCAGAAGGATAAGAGCTTTTTATATATACATAATACGACTGGCTTATGGGTCATGCAGTCTAAAACATTCAATTCAGAAGCATATTCAAAGGCCATCTTGTCTTTCCGTGCGTTGGGTGCCAAAGCTCAGTTTGGCAATCTCTTTATGGGCCCGTTGTATGACACACTCGACGAGGCCGTGGCCGATGGCCTTTCCAGTGTCCGCCAGACAGCTCAGCTCTTCCAGAGCTATAACACGAAATACACATTCATCAACGATGATCTAACTCAGAAGATGAATGCTGTTACCACTAATGATGCCAACGCTCTTGCAGCACTCCAGACCTTGTTGGAACAGGCCTTTAAGGCCTATTCATATTTGAACGAGTATGCCAGAAACAAGTCGTTGTGGTCTGACTATGTAGCATTGAATCTGCCTGGCAGTGACGAGCTGCAGCAGATGCTATCGCAGTTTGATGGCACAACGACTATTGATGCTATCGTCGCTTCTTATCCTCAGCTCACGGCAGCTGTGGAGGCATATTACCCACAGACTTCTTTGACCGATGCTATCGTGTCTCCATCTTTCTCTACCTCTACAGGATGGACCACGAAATGCGGTACTTACACAGCTGGTGACCAGCGTCTCAATAAACAGAATGATGTGACGTTCTGGAATGCATGGTGGTCTGGAATAGATGCTTCAGAGGGTACTGCTAAGAGTATGGCTATCAAACAGACCGTCGAGGATCTTGGTCATGGCTTGTACTCATTGGAGTGTAAGGCCTCAACAGAGCATTTCTGCCTGAGTGATCAGCATGCCTATCTGACCGATGGCACTACAACAGTATCAACACCTGTCCTGACTGCTGATTATTACGATCTGCCCACCGTCAGTGTCGAAGATCGCTGGCAAACGCTGTTGACTTCTCCTCTGTATGTTCCTGATGATGCTGCATTGACCGTTGGCTTCGTTGGAACCAAAGAAGGGGCTATCAATGGAGCATGGCATAAAGTGGGAGACACCAACGATGTTTCTGATAACCGTGAGGGATGGTGGTGCGCCACTGACTTCGTCTTGAGGTTCCATCCTCTCTATCGCACCACTGTAGAGCCCAACCAGTGGAACGTCACTTGTCTGCCTTATGCCGTGAAAGCCTATGATGGTGTGAAGTTCTACATGATAGGTGGCGTAACGGCCGATCTTAAGAACCTCTGTCTATATGAGATAACAGATGTTCCCGCAGGTCTTCCCTTTATTTTCAAGTCAGAGAAGGCCGATGTTTCTTTGTATGAATATGGTGCGAAGGCGAAAGAGCCGGTACTCGGACAAGGAAACCTTTGGGGCTATTTCCGTACTACAGCGCGCGTACCCAAGCAGCATTATTATTTGGATAATGGCGTTTGGAAAAAGGTAGATCCCAATAACCGTCCTCGTATGACCAGTTATACTGCCGTCATTCTTCCTTTTGACGATTCTCTGTCAAGCTATATTCCTAAGAAAGACAATTGGGAAGGCGAGACCATGCCTATCGAAGGACTGACAGAGGCCGAGTATGCACTTGCAATCAGCAATGTCACCCTTTCCTCTACGCAGCTGGAAGATGGTTTATACACCATCGACGGCAGAAAGATTAATTCTACTCAAGTTAATAAGGGTATTTACTTGAAGGTAGAGAATGGACATGTTTATAAGATTATCAAAAAATAATAATTAGAAAATCAAGAATTATTAAAATAATGAACACAAACAACTATTTACTTACAGCGTGCCTTCTGGTCTCTTCTGTGGCTATAGCGCAGGAGCGTTCGTCGTCAAGCATCAATCTGAAGATCTTTAAGAAGTCGGATATCACGATGCCTGTAGATATCAAAGCCGAGGGTAAGCGCTTCTCTCCAACATGGGGACTGGACTTGGCGTGGCCCAATGAACAGAACCTGAGAAAGGGACTGCGTCATATGGGAGCGGAGAATGTGGGTATTGGTCGCACCTCTTTTCGCGTTTTCTCACCACTGGTGAATGATGTGTCTTTGGCCATCGATCAGATTGGTGGTCTTAGCATGCGTTCCACAATGTTTGACATTGTGAGCAAAGACCTGCCACTGGTGATGAACTGCGACAATGGTTATCGACCAGAGAATAGTACAGAGCCGTTTATCAATACCTATTATACCACGGCAAACAAGACAGTCAATGTTGACCACTGGGCTAAATGTATCGAAGCTCATGTAGCGTGGATGAAAGAGAATTCCACGCATCCTATCATAGGTGTGTCACCTTTCAACGAGCCCGACAATGCCTGGGAGAAGAATCTCCGTGGAGAAATCCAGGGTAACAAGACGGATGAGGCCAATGTGGCTAGAAAGCTAAAAACCTACGATAGCATGCAGGGCATTCTTATGTGTGGTGGCAACACGCTGAATGATGATAATGCCATCAATTGGTATAGTGAAGGTTCTGATGTTTATGACTGGGGTAACACCCACCAGTTGGCAGGCTCTATGGATAGCTATGTCAACTTCTACGACCGCCTGCAAAATGATGGAAAAGTGGGCTATAATGACGAAATGCATAATGTGGTCGAGGCTATGGCTGGACTGGAGCATGGCATGAGTGTTGGTATTTGGTGGGGCTTTGACAGTCGTGTTCGTGGTGAGTTCTGCGACATCAGTCGTCATGGTGAGCGTCTTGATTATCGTGATCACCGTAACAATTGGACGGCAGCCAGCATCTATCGTCATGATGACGGCCGTGTGAAGGCCTTTATCGGTTCTTCTGAGCGTCAGGCAAAAACTACCTCTTATCAGTTTGTATCTCCACAGCGTGATCTCTATTTCGATGGTCAAGGCCCGCTGCGTGCTTTCCGTATGGAGATACCTGGTGGTACAGACTATATGAATGGACAGGTCAATGCCGAGCGTGTTATTGATATCACTTGGGGTGATGACGTTCAGCCTTCTGCCATTGATGGTCAGTATCAGATCGTCAATGAAGCTACAGGATTGTCCATTGGTACACAGGGAGACAATATCGTGGTGCAGAAATACGAGAAACTGGGCACACAGAAGTGGAATGTGACACCAGCTGTATCTCCAACAACCTCAGGCGATTTCAGTTTCTATGATATCACTGCTTCGAAAAATGATTGGCTTCATCTGAATGTTCAAAACTTCTCAACGTTTGATGGTGCAAATGTGATGGCGTATGGTGCTAACAAGGTTGCTCATTCTAACGAGCAATGGTATTTGGAGTATGCTGGTAATGGTACCTATTATATTCGCAATCGTGAGAATGCTCTTTATCTGACGACCGTAAAAACGTCGGCAATCAATAATGTGAATGTGCAGACCAACGAACTGTTGACAGGCGAGGACCGCACTCGTCAGCTGTGGCGATTCCTTCCTGTTACTGCTACTTTCGACCGTAAGGCACCTGCACAGCCCCAGGGACTTGTTGCCGATGCTCAGCCTGCTTCTGTGCGTTTGTCATGGGATGCCAATAAAGAGCGTGACCTCGATGGTTATATGATTCTTCGTGCTGAGAAGGGTCGTGAAGAGTGGAACACCATTGCCCGCAAAGTTAAGAAAGCTCATTTCGTAGATAACACCTGTCTGCCCTCAGTGGACTATGTCTATAAAGTGAAGGCCATTGACCTCTCGGAGAATCTGTCAGAGGCTTCAGAGACCATCGAATCAACTGCCACAGGCGAGAAAGCTATGATTGCCCGTTGGCATTTTGAAACCAATCTGTATGACGAGACTCCTAATATGATGGATGCTGTTCATAGTGATACACCTGCCTATGTGGATGATACTACTAATGACATCAAGTATCTCTCGTTGACAAATGGTGCTCATCTTCAGTTGCCCTATAACATCGCCAATCATGATGAGATGACCATTGCCATGTGGATTAAAATGCGTGCTAATAATGCTTGGCAGCGCGTCTTTGATTTCGGCCTCGATGATTCACATTATATGTTCCTGACCACAAATAATGGTAAGAGTGGCATGCGTTTCGCTATTAAGAACGGAGGAGACGAACAGATACTTGATGCCACCCAGAACTTAGCGTTGTCAAGTTGGAAGTACCTCACCGTGACTATTGGCAAGGACAAGACAGCGATCTATTTGAATGGCGAGGAGGTAGGCTCAAGCAATAGCATCACCATTAAGCCAAGTGATTTGCATGCAGTATTAAATTACGTAGGTCGTAGCCAGTTCCTGACGGATCCCAATATGCCAATGCTCATTCGTGACATGCGCATCTATAATTATGCTGCAGATGTAGAAGAGATAAAAGTCATGATGAACGATAAGAGTAACGACATCAAGGATGTCAAGGACGAAAAACAGCCTTCTGCAATATATGGTATTGATGGAACTCGACGCTCGCAGATGAAACGAGGAATCAACATCATCGACAAGAAGAAGGTGATGAAGAAATAACAAAAAAATAAAGGTTGGCAATTTTGTCAACCTTTATTTTTTTCCTTTACTTGTTCTTTTTCTATCGAAGACTGTCTTGATACCAATGGAATAGTTTGTCAACGCCATCTTCAATCTCTACTTTGTGTGTCCAGCCCAGAGAATGAAGCTTCTCAACATCGATCAGTTTGCGCATGGTTCCATCAGGTTTCGTGGCATCAAACTCAACGGTACCTTCAAAGCCAACACTTTTCACAATCAGTTCAGACAACTCACGGATGGTCAGCTCTTTGCCTGTACCCACGTTGATATGACAGTTGCGAATCTCTCCCAGCGAGGGGATGGCTCCACCTCTACCTGCAGAGTGGTTGCGGTCAACGGCACCGTCTGTTGAGGCTCCGAAGTGAACACTTGAATATTTCTCAATGCCAATGATGTCTTTGAAGTCCACATTCAGCAGTACGTGTACGCTGGCATCGGCCATGTCCTCGCTCCACAGGAATTCTCTTAATGGCGTGCCTGTACCCCAGAGGGTGACCTTATTGTTTTCAATGCCATACTTGGCTAAGACGCGTAGGATGTCCTCCTTTGAGGCATCGCCGTTGACGCCTTCTACGGGGCGCTTGTTCAGGTCAATGGCAATCTTCTCCCATTCTCCCTCATGAATCAGTTTAGCCAAATAGATTTTGCGCATCATAGCTGGCATCACATGACTATTCTCCAAATGGAAATTGTCGTTGGGACCATAGAGGTTGGTAGGCATGACGGCAATGTAGTTAGTGCCGTATTGAAGGTTGTACGACTCGCACATCTTCAGACCAGCGATCTTTGCGATGGCATACTCTTCGTTTGTGTATTCCAGAGGGCTTGTCAGCAGGCAATCCTCCTTCATGGGTTGGGGCGCATTTTTGGGGTAGATACATGTCGAACCCAGGAACAATAACTTCTTTACGCCGTGTGCATAGGCCTCGCTGATCACGTTGCATTGTATCTTCATGTTCATCATGATGAAATCAGCGCGATACAGTGAGTTAGCCATGATACCACCCACAAATGCTGCTGCTAATACCACAGCATCGGGCTTCTCTTCATCAAAGAACTTCTTGACGGCAACTTGGTCTGTCAAGTCGAGCTCTTGATGACTGCGTCCTACAAGATTCGTGTAACCTCTCTGCTGTAGGTTGTTCCAAATGGCAGAGCCTACTAGTCCGTGGTGCCCTGCTACGTATATCTTAGAATTCTTTTCTAGTGCCATTATTTCACGATTCCTTTCTCTAAATACTCTGCTAGGTTTGTGCGTACTTTGGCTGCAGCTCCTTCTGCTGCCACTTTGGCCATGTCGCTGTCCACCATGATTTTCACCAATTCCTCAAATGAGGTCTTGTTGGGATTCCAGCCCAGTTTGGCTTTTGCCTTGGTCGGATCGCCCCACAAGTTGACCACGTCTGTTGGGCGATAGAAGTCGGGACTGACTTCGATAAGCACCTTGCCTGTTGCTTTATCGATGCCTTTCTCCTCAGCGCCTTCGCCCACAAACTCCAGTTCAATGCCTACATGCTTAAATGCTGTATAGCAGAATTCGCGGACAGAGTGCTGCACACCGGTGGCAATTACGAAATCTTCTGGCTCCTTTTGTTGCAGAATCAGCCACATGCATTCCACGTAGTCTTTGGCATAGCCCCAGTCGCGAAGACTGCCTAGGTTACCCAGGTAGAGTTTGTCCTGCTTGCCTTGCTTGATGCGAGCAGCGGCCAGCGTAATCTTACGGGTCACGAATGTCTCACCACGGCGTTCACTCTCATGGTTGAAAAGAATACCCGAGCAGCAATACATGTTGTATGCTTCGCGATACTCCTTAACAATCCAGAAGCCATACTGTTTTGCTACGGCATAAGGAGAGTAGGGGTGGAACGGGGTGTTCTCATTCTGTGGCACTTCTTCCACTTTTCCATACAGTTCGGAGGTCGATGCCTGGTAGATACGGCATGTCTCTGTCATTCCCAGCTGACGCACAGCTTCCAGAATGCGCAGCACACCTACAGCGTCAACATCGGCCGTAAACTCAGGTGAGTCAAAAGACACCTGCACATGGCTTTGTGCTGCAAGGTTATAAATCTCAGTAGGGCGAACTTTGCCGATGACACCAAGAATACTCATCGAGTCGCCCAGGTCTGCATAGTGCAGATGAAAGTGACTCTTTCCTTCTAAATGAGCGATGCGCTCACGATAGTCAACCGATGAACGGCGGATAGTGCCGTGCACCTCATAACCTTTATCTAAAAGAAACTCTGCCAGATAAGAGCCATCTTGGCCAGTGATTCCTGTGATTAATGCTATATTCTTCATATTTATTATTTAGTTTTCACCGCTGAACTGCTTGATGCGTTGTTCTTCAGAGAGTTTGCAAATGAGCAGCGTGTTGTCGTTTTCTGCCACGATGTAGCCATCTAATCCCTGTACCACCACCTTCTTCTCTTGCGTGGTGTGTATCATGCAGTTGTGTGTCTCAAATAGGTTGATGTCGTTTCCGATGCATGCGTTTCCATAGAGGTCGCGGCGCACGTGCGACTGTAAAGACCCCCAGGTACCCAGATCGCTCCAACCGAAGTCTGCAGGACAGACAAAGATTTCCTCAGCCTTCTCCATGATGGCATAGTCCACAGAGATATTCTCGCACGAAGGGAACTTCTCGTTGATCACTTCCTGTTCCTGTGGCGTGCCATATACGGGCAGAAGCGATTCGAAGATCTTATTCATCTTGGGCTGATATACGCGGAATGCGTTAACAATCGTCGATACATTCCAGATGAAGATGCCTGCATTCCAGTAATAATAGTTCTTCTTAATATATTGTTGCGCTGTTTCCAAATCAGGCTTCTCGCGGAAAGAGTCCACACGGAATATACCTTTATTACGCAGCGAACTATTAGATAAGTCTGCTTGTATGTAGCCATAGCCAGTCTCAGGGCGGTTGGGCTTCATGCCCAGTGTGACGATGGCATCGCTTTCGTCGGTGAACTCCATACATTCCTTGATCACACGTTGAAACTCCTGAACGTTCATGACAATATGATCACTGGGGGTCACCACGATATTTGCTTTAGGATCCTGTGCCTTGATGCGCCACGATACATATGCGATACATGGTGCTGTGTTTCTGCGACACGGTTCACACAGAATGTTGCCTTGTGGAATGTCAGGCAGTTGCTGACGTACAATATCTACGTATCTTTGGTTAGTAACTACCCAGATATTTTGGGGATTGACCAGTTTGCCAAATCGTTCTACGGTTAGTTGCAACAGTGTTTTGCCAACGCCAAGGACGTCGATAAACTGTTTAGGGCGTTCTGTTGTGCTCATTGGCCAAAAGCGACTTCCGATGCCGCCCGCCATAATCACGAGATGATTGTTAACTTGAGCCATAATTGTTATTGATTTCTTGATTCTTTTGCAAAGATATGTATTTTATATGACATCCGCAAGCAAATGACTATGATTTTTCCTTCTTTCCCTTTAGATAGCTCTTTAACAGCAGATAACCGATTAATAAAGCCACGATAGCCAGTATGCCGCCTACGATGTAGTGGTTGTATTGCCCGATGATGTTTTTTAGTTCTTCATCGCTCACATCTCCTACGGCCGTGTGCAGATACCAGCCCATGGCGGCCAAGATGCTGTGCCATGCGCCAGCACCGATGGTGGTGTAGAGCAGGAACTTCCAGTAGTTCATCCGTGCCAGTCCGGCAGGAATGGATATGAGGTGGCGGATGCCAGGCACGAGTCTGCCTGTCAGTGTAGCCATGATGCCATGATTGTCAAAGTAAGACTCGCTTTTTTCTACCTTTTTCTGGTTGAGTAAACACATCTTTCCCCATTTGCTATTAGCAAATTTGTAGATGACAGGGCGGCCTACATAGAGCGCCACGAAGTAGTTGATAGAGGCACCAATGTCGGCACCAATGGTGGCAAATAGTATCACTAAGAAAACGTCCAGATCGCCTGCAGCAGCACGATAAGCAGCCGGTGCGACCACCAATTCAGAGGGAACGGGAATGACAGTACTTTCCAATAGCATCAAAAAAAAGATGGTGCTATAATTCAGATTGCTTAATAAACTTGATATCCAACTCATAGGTTAATCTTGCCTATTACATAATTATAATATTCTTCTGGAGCCACCTCTTCAGGGAAAACGTTTGAGAAAACATTCTTACATTCCTGTGGGTTCAGTTTGCAGGCCTTATCCAGGTTTTCTAAGAAGCCCTTGGTGTCTTTAAGGTCGTAGCAGCACATCGCCATATAGGCATAACCGTCTTTGACGTCTGTGGGAGCCACTTGGAAATATCTCCTCAGCAGGTCGTAGGCAGCCTTCACCATCTGGTTTTCTAAGAACGACACTGCGATGTGCAGCAGCATCTCTGCCGGTTTAGCCGCCTTTTCCAAGGCCTGCTTAAAGGTCTTTTCTGCTTCCTCCACTCTGCGGCCGTTCAAAAGGATGTGTCCTCTGATCAGTAGCACATGTGCCTTGTCTTCTCCCAGCTTATCCAATTCATCAATGCATGCCAACGCCTCATCTATCTCGTTGTTTGCACAATAGGTTAAAGCCAGTTCGTGGTTGATGTCAGGTAGTAGTACCTCGTTGAATTCTTTGGCTTTTTGTTTGGCTTGCAATAGTTTTTCGATGGCTTCTTGATGTCTGTTCAAGTTGCCCAGACAAATACCGGTGAATAGAAGGGCAGCACAGTTGTCGGGGACGATTGTGAGTGCACGCATGTAGAACTTCAGGGCTTCCTCGTAGTTGCCAAGGTTGCTTAGCCCGTTGGCTTTTGCCAGCATGGCCTCCGTGTCATCAGGGTTTATGGCCAGGGCATATTCGCTGCTCTCCACGGCCTTGGCGATGTCGCCTTTCATCAGCTGGGCATTCGACAGTGAAATCCAGTATTGTGAAGAGTAGGGGGACTTATCTAGTAATTCGTCGAACATCTTTTCGCTGTCTTCGAATTTCCCAAGGCCCAGCAGGGTGTGAGCCATGATCTCCTTGAAGTCCTGTGAATCTTCTTTCTGAGCGCCACATATCCATTTCATGGCCAGGGCATAGTAGCCCCACTGCTCATAGATATGCGCTATGTCAACGATAAAATCCTGTCGCTCAGATGTTGGTATCTTTTCGATTTCAGTTTCGAGATAGTTCTCTGCTTCATCCTCTTTGTTTTGTGCCAATAGGATCTCTACCCAGTCATAGACGTAGTCTGGGCTGTCCGTCTCAGTTATCTGTGCGTAGTATTCCTTGGCAGCTTCAATGTCGTCTCTCTCGAAGGCCTCGTGTATTCTGTAGGTCAGCGGACCGATAGCACCAGGTGAAAGGCTGAGTGCTAGTTGTAAAGCATTCTCAGCCTTTTCCTCCTGTTCGTGCATATGGTAATAGTCCGCAATCTCAGCGAGCTCATTGGCGTCAAGTAAGACAGGAAGTCCAGATTCAACAGACTTCTCGTATTCGTTTAAACGCTCGGTGAACTCTTTGTCGTATGAATCAATGTTTGAGCCTTCGTTTACTGACATCTGATTAAGATCTAAGACCTACAGTCTTGTTAAATACAGGATGCTCTGGTGTTGAGTCGGGATCCACGTTGAAGTATCCAATGCGCTGGAACTGCAAGTAGCTCAATGGCTGCATGTTAGCTGCAAATGGCTCAATGTAGCATTCCTTGTTTACACTCAGAGAATTGGGGTTGATAATCTGCTTCATGGCCGTCACTGCATCACACTGCTGTGCATCGCGGATAGCAGCCATCTCATCGCGTGGATTCTCAACCTTCCACAGGCGGTCGTACAAACGAACCTCTGCCTTCATCGCGTTGTGGCAGCTCACCCAGTGCAGTGTCTTGCCTTTAATCTTACGATCGGCACCGGGCATACCACTCTTCGTCTCAGGGTCGTAGGTGCAGTAGATGGTGGTCACACGTCCCTCAGCATCCTTGTCGCAGGCATGCTCCTCGTCGCACTTAATGATGTATGCATTCTTCAAGCGCACCTCTTTACCAGGAGCCAGGCGCATGAATTTCTTTTCTGCTACCTCCATAAAGTCATCGCGCTCAATCCACAGTTCACGGCTGAATTCCACGGTGTGTGTGCCGTCTGCCTCGTTTTCGGGGTTATTGATGGCTGTCAGTTGTTCGGTCTGACCTTCAGGATAGTTGGTGATCACAACCTTAACAGGGTCCAGGACTGCGCTGACGCGCTGAGCTCTGCTGTTCAGGTCATCGCGAACCACACTCTCCAAAAGTGCAATGTCGTTCAGACCATCCAGTTTTGTATAGCCAATCTTGTCAATGAACTTTCTCAGACTCTCGGGCGAGTAGCCACGACGACGCAAGCCGCAGATGGTTGGCATGCGAGGATCGTCCCAACCGTTCACCAGGTGTTCGTTGACCAGCGCCAGCAAGTTGCGCTTTGACATCAGCGTGTAGCTCAGGTTCAGCTTGTTGAACTCAGTCTGTCGTGGACGGTTGTCTTCAATATTATCGGTTTCGCCCTTCCATTCCTTCATCCATGTCACGAACAGGTCGTACAAGGGGCGGTGCTCCACAAACTCCAGCGTACACCACGAGTGAGTCACGCCCTCCAGGTAGTCACACTGACCATGGGTGAAGTCGTACATGGGGTAGGCGTTCCATTTGTCGCCAGTCTTCACGTGTGGAATGTTCAGCACGCGGTAGATTAATGGGTCACGGAACAGCATGTTAGGATGTGCCATGTCAATCTTGGCGCGCAGCACCATGCTACCTGGCTCGCATTTTCCGCTGTTCATGAAGTCGAACAAACGAAGGTTCTCTTCAATGGGTCGATCGCGGAATGGTGAGTTTGTACCGGGACTTGTTGTGGTGCCCTTCTGTTGTGCAATAGCTTCAGAACTCTGCTCGTCAACATATGCTCTTCCCTGTTTGATAAGCCATACGGCAAAGTCCCACAGTTGCTGGAAATAGTCAGATGCATAATAAACATTAGCCCACTGGAAGCCCATCCATTTGATGTCGTGCTCGATGCTCTCAATGTATTCTGTGTCTTCCTTTACGGGGTTTGTATCATCGAAGCGCAGGTTGCATGTGCCGCCATATTTTTTTGCAAGTCCGAAGTCAATGGCAATGGCTTTCGCATGGCCGATGTGCAGGTAGCCGTTTGGCTCTGGTGGGAAGCGTGTTTGCAGTCGTCCACCGTTCTTGCCTGCTGCCAGATCATCCTTTACCATTTGTTCCACGAAGCTAAGACTTTTCTTCTCTTCGTTTTCGTTCAGTGTCTTTTCTTCCATTTCCGTAAGTTGTTTTTTGATTTTGATTGCAAAGGTACAAAATAAATCAGAATATTCGATTTCTTCACCTTATTTATTTATATAAAACAGGCTAAAAAACGGGCATATGTTGAATAACATATCAAAAAGTTTGCAAGGTTGACTTATATCAATTATCTTTGCACTCGTTATCCTGAATACAATCTTTTTACCTTAAAAAGACTAATACCTATTGAGATATGCCCTTCGTTGCGAAACGATGGGCATTTCGCTTTTTATACGATGTCTTTATTTGATGCCTCTTTCGTTGAGTGCTTTAGCATAGAGTGCTGCGTTGTGCAGGTGCTCCTGATAGTTGCGGGCAAAAACGTGTGTGCCCGAAAAATCGCTGTTGGCGCACATGTACAGATAGTTGTGCGCTTGGCGGTTGAGCACCGCGTCGATGCCTTTGATGCTTGCCACTTTGATTGGGCCAGGAGGCAGTCCGATGTGTGCATAGGTGTTGTAGGGGCTCTCAACGCTGAGATGGTTGTGGTAGATGCGCTTCAGGTTGAAGTCTTTCAAGGCAAACTTCACCGTGGGATCGGCCTGCAAGGGCATACCGGTCTTCAGTCTGTTCAGGTACATCCCTGCTATCATTGGCTTTTCCGCTGTGTTTGCCGTTTCCTCGTCCACAATACTTGCTAGCGTTGCTACTTCATTAGGAGTCAGTCCCAGCTTTTGGGCTTTCTTTTGTCGTTCGTCGGTCCAAAAGGCATCGTGCTCTTTCTGCATGCGCTGCATCAGTTTCTCGAGTGTCATGTCCCAGTAAACCTCGTATGTGTTTGGCACGAACATAGCCACGATGGTGGCCGTGTCGTAGCCGTATTTCTCGCAAATCTCTTCTGATGTCAATGCTTGCACCAGCTCTGTGCTGTCCACCATCAGCTTCTGCGAAAGTCTGCCAGCGAGAAGCTCAGTGGTTCTGGCTTCGGGGATGGTCAGCATCATAGGCTGCTGATGTCCGTTTTTCATGTGGCGGAACACGGTGAAGGTGTTCATTCCTGGTGTGATGAGATATCGTCCTGTTCGTATGTTTTTTTCGTATCCATAGTGTCTGGCCAGCGTGCGGAAACCCGCTAACTGACAACTGTTGGCAATATCTGCAAGTTTCGTGTAAACGGAATCGGGCGTGTCGTCACCATCGATATAGACGAATTGATCTTCGTTGCTTTTAGAGAAAGTACAAAAGAAATAGTAAAAAATGATACTTACGATGATCAGCATCGAGATAGCTGCTGGCCAAAGGTAATATTTGGCTTTTTTCTTATGGTCTTGCATGTGTGTGTATCCCTTTTAAAGTTTTGCAATGCAAAGTTACAGCTTTTTCTGTAATTACGAATACTTTTTGAGGAATTTTCTAATAAAAAATGGATTTGTATGCTTTCTGTAAAAATACCAAAAAAAAGTGTGAAAGCTAAGTGGGTGCTGATGGATTCGAACCACCGAAGTCGAAAGACAGCAGATTTACAGTCTGCCCCATTTGGCCACTCTGGAAAACACCCGTTTTTCAAAAGCGAGTGCAAAGGTATACATTTTTTTTGATATTAGCAAATGTTTTGGAAATAAAGTTTTGTTTTTCCTCCAATAATGTGCAAATTGTAGCTTTTCCACCTTATATTATTGCAATTATTATCCATTTAACTGCCCAATTAGCAGATTTATGCAGTGAAATGCTTGTTACCTCAATTTTTTTTTGTAATTTCGCATCGCTTTTGAAGAAGTTATTTATATAACGACTCAAAAGGTGTATATAACCATTATTCCCAACCACAGGCCATCTGTGAAGAGGGCTGTGGAAAAATCTTAGTTTTTGTGTTAGTTTCCACCATCCGTGATGGATGGTGGTTCTTTTTATCCAGATTTTCAAATTAATTCGGCAGCTAGTGCCGTTAATCGACTAAATATTTATAACTTTGCACCTCAAATCTAATCATAGGTTCAGATGACGAAAAGCTACCATACATACATTTTTGATCTTGACGGCACCTTGCTGGAGACGTTAGAGGACTTGACTGCCGCCGTGAACTATGCCATGAGAACGCATGGCATGCCCGAACATTCCTTGGCAGATGTGCGCCGCTTTGTAGGTAATGGCGTGAAGATGCTGATGGTTCGTGCAGTACCTTCTGGTGAGGCTAACCCTCAGTTTGAGGCTGCCTTTGCCACGTTTCGTGCCTACTATATGGATCATTCTCTTGATACGACGCGTCCCTATGCCGGCATTCCAGAGTTGTTGGCAGAGTTGAAGAGTAGGGGCAAGCGTATAGCTGTGGTCAGCAATAAGTTCTGTGCTGCTACGCAGTCGCTCTGTCGTCATTTCTTCCCCGACACCGTCGAGGTGGCTATTGGTGAGCACGAATCAGAAGGCATCCGCAAGAAACCTGCCCCCGACACCGTGATAGAAGCCCTCAAACAACTGGGTGTGGGAAAAGAGAATGCTGTGTATGTGGGCGACAGCGAGGTCGATCTGCAGACAGCTCGCAATGCTGGTCTGCCCTGTATCAGTGTGCTTTGGGGGTTCCGCGATCGTGACTTTCTGAAAGAAAATGGAGCAACCACCTTTGTAGCTGCTCCATTGGATATCTTGTCTTTATAACGCAACGATTACTGATGCTGTTCGCGCAGCAGGTCGTTGACCGTTTTCACGGGGTTGAACGTACCCAGAGGTACTTCCACGAAGACGGTTGACCAGTTGCTCATGGCACCATTCCAGAGGCCAGGCAACTCAAGTGCTTTCAGCTCTTTGCCGCTCTTTGACTTGCTAGAGATGAAACCAGTGGTCTTGTCAACGAAGTCGGGCAGGTTGAATGGCTTGCCCTGATAGTCCTTGACAGCGCAAACCAGGTCAACGGGGTTGAAGTGTGTGCCCTGGGTGAACATCTTCATGTACTCAGCATTGTTGGTGTCAATCTGTGAGCTCTCCAAAATCTGCAGAGACACGGTGCCATCCTGATTGTAGGTGAGGAATGGCCCACCGCCAGGCTCGCCCACGTTCTTCACCACGCCGCACACGCGCATGGGGCGGTTGAGCTTGCTTCTCAGGTAGGCAGCGTCCACCTTGTTGTTCTTAGGATTGGTGCAAAGGCACTTCTCTACAAACTGTGCAATCTCGGCAATCTGTGCGTCTGTTGGGTTGCTGTCCAACTGGCGCAGATACTCGAATGCCTTTTTCTGCAGCGTTACCAGCACACCAGCGATGACCTGCTTCCACTCTACGGTCTCGGGCTTCAGACGGTCGGGCACCACGTTGTCGATGTTCTTCACAAAGATGACGTCAGCCTCGATCTCGTTGAGGTTCTCGATCAGCGCACCATGACCACCGGGACGGAACAGCAGTGAGCCGTCGGCCTCGCGGAAAGGTGTGTTGTCAGGATTAGCTGCAACGGTATCTGTAGAAGGCTTCTGCTCCGAGAAGGTGATGTCGTATTTGATGCCATATTTCTTGGCAAAGCCGTCGGCCTTCTCTGCCACTTTCTGCTTGAAGAACTCCAGGTGGTCGTGGCTCACGGTGAAGTGCACATGGGCCTCACCATTAGAGGCTGCATAGAGTGCACCCTCTACCAGATGTTCCTCCATAGGTGTGCGAGCACCTTCAGCATATTTGTGGAACAGCAGCATGCCCTTTGGCAGTTGACCGTAGTTCAGACCTTCTTTCTTCAGCATGTTGGCAGCCACTGCCTTGTAGTTGCCCTCGGCCATCAGTGTCTTGATGTCCTTGCCTTCGTTTTCTATGCAGACCTGGTTCAGGGCCTCATAGAAGGCAAACTTCTCAATGTCGTTGAAGTATTTCTTCTCGAAATCGGTGGTAGGCACGTCGTAGTCGGCATCCACAAACGCAAACATGTTCTTGAACATGCGGCTGGCAGCACCACTGGCGGGTACGAACTTCACCACGCGGTGTCCTTCTGCCTTATAGTCTTCCCAAGCTTTTACATACGACTGACGCTCATCTGCTGAGGGGGCCAGAATGCCATTGCCCACGGCAGCGGCAGCCTCCAGACGCAGGAAGGGGAAGCCTGTTTCAAATTCTTTTAGTTGGGTTTCAATCTGCTCCTGGCTGATGCCACGTTGAGCAATCTGTTGCAAGTCTTTTTCTGATAGCATAGTTTCTTATTATATATAAGCGGGTTAAAAATATTCTTTGCCTATAGCAGCGCTGTGATTTCCTCGTCGGTGGCCAGGTTGAAGTCACCGGGAATGGTGTTCTTGAGTGTCGAGGCTGCCAGCGAGTAGTTGAGCTGCATCTGACTGTCGTCGGGGTAGGCCCTGAGGGCATGCAGCATGCCAGCCATGAAGGCGTCGCCTACGCCCGAGGCATCCACCACACCGTTGATGTCGTTGATAGGCGCCTTGAGCAGTTCACCGTCGGTCCACAGCAGCGCCGTGAGCAGGTGGTGGTTGGAGGCCACGATGTTTCGCATGCCCATCAGCCATTTCTTACAACGTGGAAACTCCTTGTGAAGGTCGTCGAACCAGGCGCGATATTCGTCCATTTGCATCTGAAAACTGGAGTCCGTGGCCGTGAAGGGAGGTTGCTTGCGCTGACAGAGAAACTCAAATTCGATGGCATCTCCAAACATCAGGTCGCAGCGCGAGAGGATGCACCTCAGCGTCTGGCGTGGGTCGGCACCATACTGCCACAGGTTCTTGCGGTAGTTGATGTCGAAGGCCACCTTGACACCCAGTTCGTCGGCAATGTCGAGGGCTTCGAAGGTGGCGTCGGCCGAACTCTGCGAGATGGCAGCCGTGATGCCCGATATATGCAGCACGGCGGCATCTTTCAGGATCTCGCGCCAGGGAATCATGCCGGGCTTTATCTCCGAGCAGGCCGAACCGGCACGGTCGTAGATTACCTTGGCCGAGCGCATGCCCGCAGCCGGTTCCATGTAGTATGTGCCTATGCGCTGACCACCAAAGAGGATGTGCCGGCAGTCAACACCCAGTTGCATCAGGTTCTGCATGCCGGTATGTCCAACAGGTGTGTCGGGCAGGCGAGTGACGTATTGCACGTCGTTGCCTAGCATCGCCAGCGACACAGCCACATTAGCCTCGCTACCCCCGTATTTACTGGTGAAGTAGTCGCCTTGCGACAGTCGTTGGTGATCTTGTTTTGAGAATCGCAGCAGCAGTTCTCCGAAAGTCACGAATTTAGTTTTCATTGTTGTGTGTGGGTTATATTCTTTCAACCTGTTTCACGCCTTTCACGGTGCGCAGCTTTTTGATGAGCGCTTCCAGGCGGGTGTTGTCGTTGATCATGATGACCAGGTTGCCACGGAACAGTCCGTCGTTAGAGTCGATGTTGATGCTGCGCAGCACCAGTCGCTCGTCTTTCGAGATAATCGACGTGAGGTTGTTCACGATGCCCAGGTCATCGTTGCCGATGATGCGCAGTGTGATGGCATACTGGCTCGAGCCCTTGCCGCTCCATCTTGCCCTGACCACGCGATAGCCAAAGCGGCGGCGCATCTCGGGCGCATTCGGACAGTCGCAACGGTGAATCTTGATACCGCCGTTCACGGTGACAAAGCCAAACACCTCGTCGCCATAGATGGGATTGCAGCAGTGGGCCAACTGGTAGTCAACGCCCTTCAGGTCTTTGCCGATGACGAGCACGTCGTCGGCAACCTGCGTGTTGGGGTTGGCAAACTTCGAGTCTTCCAGTGTGAACTCCTCGGCCGAACGCGCGATGTTGTCGCCCGTGATGACCTTCTCGCCTTGCTGCAGTTCCAGGTATTTGTCGAACACGGTCTGCACTTCCAGTGTCTCGCGGGCAATGTCGCGATAGAAGTCGCTGGCCTCTTTGTAGCCCAACTTCTTCATCGTGCGCATCATCAGGCTCTCGTCCTGTTCTATCTTGCGGTTGCGGAACTTACGTTCTAGCATTTCCTTCACCAGCAGCGCCTCTTTCTGTTGGGTCTCCTTCAGGGCCAGTCTAATCTTGGCCTTGGCTCTCGAGGTCTTGACGATGTTGAGCCATTCCTGTTTGGGGTACTGAGTAGAGGAAGTGATGATCTCTACCTGGTCGCCCGAGTGCAGTTCCTGGCGGAATGTCACCACCTTATTATTAATGCGCGCGCCCGTGCAAGCCGATCCCACCTTCGAGTGGATGTGGTAGGCCATGTCGAGCACGGTGGCCCCTTTGGGGAATTTCAGCAGGTCGCCCTTGGGTGTGAACACATAGATCTCATCGTCGTAGAGGTCCATCTTAAACTGATCCATGGCCTCTATGCCGCTCGACTCCTCCAGCATCTGGCGGATGCCGTTGAGCCACTCGTCCATGCCGCCTTCGGCCTTCACGCCCTTGTAGCGCCAGTGGGCAGCCACACCGCGCTCGGCGATGTCGTCCATGCGCTCGGTGCGTATCTGCACCTCTACCCATTTCTGCTCGGGTCCCAGCACGGTGATGTGCAGACTCTCGTAGCCGTTGGTCTTTGGCACGGTGAGCCAGTCGCGCATGCGCTTGGGGTTAGAGGTGTACATATCGGTGATCAGTGCAAACGTCTGCCAGCATTGCTGTTTCTCTTTCTCTATCGGACAGTCGATGATGATGCGGATGGCAAAGAGGTCATAGACGCCCTCGAAGGCACACTTCTGCTTCTTCATCTTCTGCCAGATGGAATGGATGGACTTGGTGCGTCCCTTCATGTGGAACTTCAGACCGGCCTCGATGAGCTTCTTCTCGATAGGCGCAATGAAGTTTTTGATATAAGCATCACGCGCACTTTTGGTGGCGTTCAGCTTCTCGCGAATCATGTAGTAGGCGTCGTGCTCCAGGTACTTCAGTGACAGGTCCTCCAGTTCGCTCTTCAACTTGTATAGACCCAGCTTGTGGGCCAGTGGGGCATAGAGGTAGGCTGCCTCTTCCGAGACCTCGCGCTTGCCGGCTTCGTTGTCTGAGTCGCGTATCTGTCGCATCAGGTTCACGCGGTCGGCAATCATGATCAGAATCACACGCATGTCCTCGGCAAACGAGAGCAGCAGATTGCGGAAGTTTTCGCTTTCAATGACGGGGTTCTTCTTGTAGAGCTCCTGTATGCGCAGCAAGCCGTGCAGGATGCGTCCCACGGACTCACCGTAGTTCTCGCTCACCTCGTCGATGGTGGTGTACTCGGCCTCGATGCTGGGATAGAGCAGGACGGCGATGACCGCATCCCTGCGCAGTCCTATCTCGTCGACCACAAGCAGGGCTGTCTGGACAGCAGTGATGATGGGGTTCAGCCCGAATACGTTGCGATGCACGATGTTCTGACTGATGAGCTCCATCAGGTGACTGCGTAACTTCTCCTCATCGGCAGGTTCCAGTGTCGATATGATTTTGTCCTTCAGCTCAGCATAGAGCTGCAGGGCAAGCTCGCGTTCGGGTGCTGTAAATTCTAATAGTTCTGTCATATCCGCCACAAAGGTAGGAAAAAAATAGTATAATGCGTTAGCTTTTAGCTAATTTTTAACGATACTCCTCAGCAGATCGGTGCATCCCTCCAGCACATCATTCCACGTGGCCTCAAAGTTGCCGGTGTACCAAGGGTCGGCTACCTCGCCGGGACGCACCGTGAAATCCATCAGGCGGTGAATCTTCTCGTCGGGGTCGTCGCCACAGATGCGCTTCATGTTGCGTATGTTCCAGTCGTCCATGCCCACCAGCAGGTCAAAGCGCAGATAGTCCTGTCGGGTCATCTGTCGTGCCGTCTTTCCCTTGCACGAGATGCCGTGCTCGGCCAGCTTCCGCTTGGCCGGTGGATAGACCTCGTTGCCAATCTCCTCGGTCGAGGTAGCTGCCGACTCGATGTAGAACGAATCCTCAAGACCGGCATCGGCAACGATTTTCTTCATCACAAATTCGGCCATAGGACTGCGGCAGATATTACCGTGGCAGACAAAGAGTATCTTGGTTTGTTTCATGTCTAATATTGCGTGTTTCTTCGTTTTTTACATGCAAAGATAGCGTATTTTGGTCTAATAATGCGCTTTTTTCGCAGAATGTTTTGGCTTTTGACCGAAAATGCTTACTTTTGCACCATAATCTTTTGATGTTTAAAACCTATGAATCGATCTAATAAGTTGACACTTGTTCTACTGCTGACCATTGTCCTTGGGGTGGCATGGGTGCTCCGTGGTCATAACACTCCCTGCAAGGACTACAAAACCGTTGATGTGGAAGCCTTTCATCGCCTCATTTCAGGTTCCGACAGTGTGGTGCTGCTCGATGTCTGTACTGCCTCTGAATATGAGGATGCCTATCTGAAAGGCTCGTTGCTCATCGACTACAAAGCCGATTCCTTTAAGTCTGCAGCCCTCAGTCAGTTGCCCAAAAACAAGACCATCGCTGTTTATTGTCGCAGTGGTATCAGAAGTGCCTCTGCTGCAGAGTTCCTGTCTAAGGAAGGCTACAAGGTCGTAAACATGGAAGGCGGCACCGATGCCTGGATAGAAGCGGGCAAGCCCGTGCTCAGTAAGAATTAAATTCCCTCATATAAGACCCCCATTTTAGTGCCACTTTTCTCCGAGAATAGTGGCACTTTTCTATGAGAATAGCAGCACTCTTCTCCGAGAATAGTGGCACTTTTCTCCGAGAATAGTGGCACTTTTCTATGAGGATAGTGGCACTATTCCTGATGAAAAGCGTAACTGTTCTATTCCAATAGTTACGCTTTTGTCTTGCAATAGTGGCACTTTTGATCCCGATCTAGAGTCTAGAATACTCCATTCTAGGGTCTAGATCGACTGATTCTAGAGTCTAGAACGATCGATTCTAGGGTCTAGAATTATGTGTTCCAGGGGCTAGAACCGACAGCATACTGCCACTCTTAGTGTTTAAAGGCATTGGTATTGATACCTGAAAGCGCCAGTATTGATGTGCAAAAGTGCTGGTGTTGATTCGGAATAGGCCCAATATTCCAAGTGTTCTGTCTGGGGGAGTGTATATCAGACAGGCGGTATCAATATAAAATATAAAGCGGGAAAATACAAAAAGCGGATGTGCTCAGTAATGAACACATCCGCTTTGCTTTAGATGGTCTAGAGTTTAGTTGTTATATTCTTGCCAACTCTTGATCTTGATGTCGCTCTCGTCGATGGCTGTGAAGGCCTCGATGAAGGCCTTGGCCAGACGAACATTGGTCATCAAGGGCGTGTTGTGGTCGATGGCACCGCGACGAATGCGGTAGCCATTGGTCAGCTCACGCTTAGAGTGGTTTTTGGGTACGTTGACAATCAAGTCGAACTTATGATCGGCAATCATCTTCATCACGTTGTTGTCGCCCTCTTCATCAGGCCATGCCACTGACTTGGCAGCAATGCCATTGTCGTTGAAGAAACGAGCAGTACCTGGTGTGGCATAAACCTCGAAGCCCTGCTTTACCAACTGCTTGGCAGGCTCCAACAGGCTCACCTTGCCCTTAGCAGCACCGCTAGAGATGAGGATGGCGCCACCCTTCTTAGGTACACGATAGCCAGTGGCAATCAGGGCGTTGAGCAATGCCTCGTGGAGGTCGTCGCCCAGACAGCCCACCTCACCGGTTGACGACATGTCAACACCCAGTACGGGGTCGGCATTCTGCAGACGGGCAAACGAGAACTGAGAGGCCTTCACGCCGATGCGGTCGATGTCGAACTCTGACTTGTCGGGACGAGAGTAGGGGGCATCCAGCATGATCTTGGTGGCTGTCTCGATGAAGTTGCGCTTCAGAATCTTTGAAACGAAGGGGAACGAACGAGAAGCACGGAGGTTACACTCGATAACCTTCACCTCGCGGTTCTTGGCCAGGAACTGAATGTTGAATGGTCCGCTGATGTTCAGCTCGGCAGCAATGCGACGAGCGATCTTCTTGATCTGACGGATGGTAGAGAAGTAGATGTGCTGAGCGGGGAACACCATGGTGGCATCGCCCGAGTGAACACCGGCATACTCTACGTGTTCAGAGATGGCATACTCGATGACCTCACCCTTGTCGGCTACGGCGTCGAACTCAATCTCCTTGGTCTCGGTCATGAACTTAGACACTACAACGGGGAACTCCTTAGACACCTCGGTAGCCATGTTGAGGAAGCGGTGCAGCTCCTCCTCGTCGTAGCAGACGTTCATGGCAGCACCAGAGAGTACGTAAGAAGGACGCACCAGTACGGGGTAGCCTACCTCTGCTACGAACTCCTTAATATCGTCGAACGAGGTCAGCGCACGCCATGCAGGCTGGTCGATGCCCAGCTTGTCGAGCATAGCTGAGAACTTGTCGCGGTTCTCTGCACGGTCGATGTCCACTGGCGAAGTGCCCAGCACGGGAACACCACGGCGGTGCAACTTCATGGCGAGGTTGTTAGGAATCTGTCCGCCCACGCTGACGATGACGCCGCGAGGCGACTCCAGTTCGATGACGTCGAGCACGCGCTCCAATGACAACTCGTCGAAGTAGAGGCGGTCGCACATATCATAGTCGGTAGATACGGTCTCGGGGTTGTAGTTCACCATGATAGACTTGTAGCCCAGTTTGCGAGCGGTGTTGATGGCGTTGACAGAACACCAGTCAAACTCTACCGACGAACCGATGCGATAGGCACCAGAACCCAGTACGATCACCGACTTCTCGTTGTGATAGTAGGCGATGTCGTGCTGTACGGTGGGCAGGTAGGTGAAGTACAGATAGTTGGTCAGTTCGGGATGCTCGGAAGCAACTGTTGGGATGCGCTTCACAGAGGGCTGGATGCCACGGCTCTGGCGATAGCTGCGCACCTCCAGGTTCTCTTTCTCCATGTTGCCAGTCTCGGGCTTCAGGACGAAGCGGGCAATCTGGAAGTCGCTGAAACCGGCCTGCTTCACTTCGAGCAGCAGGGCATCGGGCAAGTCTTCCATCTTGTTGTAGGTCTGCAACTGGTGCTTCAGGTCCACGATGTGCTTCAGGCGCTCCAGGAACCAGGGGTCAATCTTGGTGAGCTCTTCGATGCGCTCAATGGTGTAACCCTCTTCCAGTGCCTGTGCAATGGCAAAGATACGCAGGTCGGTGGGGTTCTGGAGTGCGTCGTCGAGGTCTTCGAACTTGGTGTGGTCGTTGCCCACGAATCCGTGCATGCCCTGACCAATCATGCGCAAGCCCTTCTGGATCATCTCTTCAAAGCTGCGGCCGATAGACATGATCTCGCCCACAGACTTCATCGAAGAACCGATCTGACGGCTTACACCAGCAAACTTGGTAAGGTCCCAACGAGGAATCTTACAAATCATATAGTCGAGTGAGGGAGCTACATAAGCACTGCTGGTGGTGCCCATCTCGCCAATCTGGTCGAGGGTGTAGCCCAATGCAATCTTTGCTGCTACGAAAGCCAGAGGATAACCTGTAGCCTTTGATGCCAGAGCAGAAGAACGAGACAGACGAGCATTGATCTCAATGATGCGATAGTCGTTGGTCGTGGCATTGAAGGCAAACTGGATGTTGCACTCGCCAATGATGTTCAGGTGGCGTACGCAACGGATGGTGATGTCCTGCAGCATCTTGACCTGCTCTTCAGTCAGCGAACAGGTGGGTGCTACCACGATAGACTCACCGGTGTGGATGCCCAGGGGATCGAAGTTCTCCATTGAGGCCACGGTGAAGCAACGGTCGTTGGCATCACGGATGCACTCAAACTCAATTTCCTTCCAGCCTTTCAGAGACTCCTCTACCAGGATCTGTGGTGCAAAGGTGAAAGCACTCTCTGCCAACTCCTTGAAGGCGGCTTCGTCAGGACAGATACCCGAGCCAAGACCACCCAGTGCATAGGCAGAACGGATCATGATGGGGAAGCCAATCTCGTGGGCTGCCTTCAGCGCGTCGTCCATGTTCTCTACAGCATGGCTGACGGGCGTCTTCAGCTCAATCTCATCGAGCTTCTTCACAAAAAGGTCACGGTCCTCAGTGTTCATGATCGCTTCAACACTGGTGCCAAGCACCTCGACGCCGTATTCCTTCAGTGTGCCATTCTGATACAGCTCAGTACCGCAGTTCAGAGCTGTCTGTCCACCAAATGCCAAGAGGATACCATCGGGGCGTTCCTTCTTGATGATCTCGGTGACGAAATGAGTGTTGACGGGCTGGAAATAGACCTTGTCGGCGATGCCTTCTGAGGTCTGGATGGTGGCGATGTTGGGGTTTACCAACACGCTCTTGATACCTTCCTCGCGCAGGGCTTTCAATGCCTGCGAACCAGAGTAGTCGAACTCACCTGCTTGTCCAATCTTTAGTGCACCTGAACCGAGCACTAGTACCTTTTTGAGTTTTTTAATTGCCATAATTTCTTTATTATCCTTTGGGTTTACGATTCCGTGTGCAAAGTTACTTAATTCTTCCGAATTATAAGAAAAAGGGGAACGAAAAAATATAATATTATTTTCCGTTCCCTTTTCTTAAGGTCTTTTAATGGTTAAGAAACCAATGCGATGATTACGTCCGTTGCGACCTAAAGAGCGCAATTGATAGATGCCGTTAGGAATCTTCTTTACGTCTAAAGTCCTGGTGTAAGGAATAATCGTAATCGTCTGACCTTGAAGTGTTTCTATAATGATATACTTAGCGTCTAGGGTGTTCTCTTTTGTAGGAAGTACGAATACATTTCCTTCGGAGAAGAACTGGTCTGGACCTGTGGATTGACGTGGTGTTTGAGTAGCCTTTCCGTGATGTAATTGTATGGACTTACTCTCGATGCCAAAGCGGTTCATGGCCGTGACGGCATAGTACTTATGGGCTGGCACCTGAATGGATGTTTTGGTCTGTCGCACGGCTACCAGGTTTTCTGCCTTGGTGATATCCACCGGATAGGTGTCGGAGGCATAGACATTGTATAATAAATATGGAGCACCACTGTCGTCGTGAGCAGCTCCCCAGTGCAGTCGGGTGCCTTCGAGCGATAGCGATTTAGGGGCGCTGGGCACCGACTTTGTGGCCCATGTCATAGGTGGTACCAATGCCAGTGTGGCATCAAAAGCACGGGCGTAATCGTAGATGCCCTTCGTGTTGTCGGTGAAGAACTTAGAGCGGAAGTAGCAGTGGCCCACACCAATCTGTCGGCACACGTTCATCTGACGTGCCACCTGATCCAGTTCCCATTTGCCCTCTTTAGGATCCAGGAAATAGATGCCCAAGCCCGGCACGATGAGTCGGCCGTTGCTGTTCTCTTTCCAGTCGATGGCAAAGGGGAAGAAGTTGTTGTCGCGGAAGTACATCATGGGGAAGAGCTCGTCCATCAGACCTTCCTTCAGCCATAGTTGTGCATCTTGCGATACGGCAGTATGGGCATTCCAGCCACCGGCAGAGTAGCGTCTCAGATTGTCGTATTTGCCTATTGGCGAGCACGAGAACTTGATCCATGGCTTGCGGGGCTTGATGCTATGGCTAATCTTTCTCACGATGTCTGTGATGTAGTTGCGTCGCTGCTGAATGGTCTTCTTGGCCTTCAGTTTGGTAGGCCACGTCTCAGGATAACGGATGTAGTCCAGGTGGATGCCGTCAACGTCGTAGTTGTCCACAATCTCGCGGCATATCTTCACCAGATAATCACCAGTCAGGGTATTTTCGGGGTCCATGAAACCATCGTCGCCAATGCGCTTGACCAGGTTGGGGTGTTTCTGACGCATGGTCTTACAGCCAATCTTGTTCCAGTTGCCCATGGGGATGGTGACCACCCATGCGTGGCATTCCATGCCTCGCTCGTGACAAAGGTCGATGCAGAGCTTCAGAGGGTCATAGCCGGGATTCTTGCCGGGGGTGCCTGTCAGGCAGGTCTCCCAAGGCTCATATTTCGATGGGTACATGGTGGTGCCCCTGACACGAGCTTGAAATAAGACCGTGTTGATGCCAGCCGCTTTCAGTTGGTCGAGAATACTGATCATCTCAAGTTTCTGGGCCTTCTGTCCGGAAGATCTGGGCCAGTCGATGCCACCGATAGTGGTCAGCCACATGGCGCGGACTTCGTGTTTGGGAGAAGAGGAAAATTGGGCTTTTGTTGGTTGGATAGTAAGCAAACCAACAAGTAGTATGAATAGAATGAAACGATATCTCATTATTATTATTAAATTTTCGTGCAAAGTTAGGCTTTTTTTTTCATATTTCAAATAAAAATAGTACTTTTGCATTGCTAATTCACAAAAATAAGCAAAAATGATTACGTTTGTTGTGAGCCTCGTGGCTCTTGTTTTGGGCTATTTTATTTATGGTCGCTTTGTGGAGCGTATCTTTGGTCCAGATGATCGTCAAACGCCTGCAGTGGCAAAGGCAGATGGCGTAGATTTTATGGTTTTACCGGGTTGGAAGATCTTCATGATTCAGTTTCTGAATATTGCGGGTACCGGACCTATCTTCGGAGCTATCATGGGTGCTAAGTTTGGTCCTGCGGCCTATTTGTGGATTGTGTTGGGATGTATCTTTGCAGGTGCCACGCATGATTACTTGAGTGGTATGCTCTCTATTCGTAATGGCGGTGCCAACTTGCCTGAGATTATCGGACGTTATTTGGGTAATGTACCTAAGCAAGTGATGCTTATTTTCTCTGTGTTCTTACTTATGATGGTAGGCGCAGTGTTTGTTTACAGTCCGGCTTCTCTGCTTCAGAATTTGTTCCATACAGAGGGCACACAACTTGCTTTCCTCAGTAATAGTACTTTCTGGATTGTGGTAATATTCCTCTATTACCTGATTGCTACGATGATGCCAATTGATAAGATTATTGGAAAAGTGTATCCACTCTTTGCCTTCTCCTTGCTGTTTATGGCAGTGGCATTCCTGGTGATGCTATTCATCAAGCAGCCCGACATTCCAGAACTGTGGGAAGGGGTAGGCGAAGCTTCGCTGACCACGAAGAATATATTCCCATGTTTATTTATTACAATTGCTTGCGGCGCTATCAGTGGCTTCCATGCAACACAGAGTCCGTTGATGGCTCGTTGTGTGAAACATGAGAAAATGGGACGTCCTATTTTCTATGGTTCCATGATTACAGAAGGCTTCGTAGCGCTCATTTGGGCTACGGTGGCCATGTATTTCTTCTATAATGAACCTGTTGCAGGTTATCAGCAAATGGAGGGCGGTGAGGCTATTATCAGTAAGGCTCCTGCTATTGTAAATATGGTGAGCGAGAACTGGTTAGGCGTGTTTGGTAGTGTCTTGGCTATCCTTGGTGTGGTGGCAGCACCCATCACCAGTGGTGATACGGCTCTACGTTCTGCTCGTCTGATTATTGCTGACTTCATCCGTCTGGAACAGAGAAGCATACGTAAGCGTCTCTATGTATGTATACCTATGTTCTTGGCAGTTATAGCTTTACTCATCTGGCAGATGGCTAATCCAGATGGATTCGATGTGATCTGGAGTTGGTTTGGTTGGAGCAACCAGACATTGTCTGTCTTTACATTGTGGGCTATCACGGTCTATTTGGTTCGTGAGAAGAGAAATTGTTTGGTTACTTTTATCCCAGCCGTATTTATGACTACGGTATGTGTAACTTATCTGCTTTCAGAGCAGGCATTCCATTTGGAAACTGAATATGCTGGAGTTATTGCTGCATTAACGGCGATACTCTCTGCCGCATGGTTCATTATCTGGTTAGCAAATTATCGTAAAACCCTAAAATAAATTACTTATGAAAAGATTCTTTTTAATGACCCTTTGTGGTCTTGTCTTCTCATTGACTGGTAATGCACAGATACAGGATCGTCCGCCATTTGGCATGGACAAGTATTATGCATCTGCAAGTCTTTCTAATTTTAATCTTGACTATACTAAAGCAGAGAGCCTGAAGATGGGTTTTAATGCCAAAGGTGGTTATCTGTTCGAGGACGACTGGATGGTAACAGCCAACTTGGGTTATGACTGGCATAAGGTGGGCCCAAATGCTCTCTCAGCAGGTGCCGGTATTCGTTACTATATCGAGCAGAACGGACTCTATCTGGGTGCTGGTGCTAACTATGTTCACCGTCATAAGTTTGATGATTTCCTGCCTACGGTCCAGTTGGGCTATGCTTACTTCCTGAACCGCACCGTAACGCTGGAGCCAGAGGTGTACTACAACCTGAGCCTGAAGGATCATGTGGAGTACAGCGGTTTTGGTATCCGTATCGGTCTTGGTATCTATTTTGAATAATTGTTGTTTCAATATCTGAAAGTCATGTTAAGTGTAGAAGAACTGAACGACAAACTGATAGACCTGGCTTTTGCCGAGGATATCGGTGATGGCGACCACACCACGTTGTGCTGCATTCCTGCAGATGCCATGGGTGAGTCGAAGTTGCTGATTAAGGAGGAGGGTATCTTTGCTGGTGTAGAGATTGCCAAGGAGGTGTTCCGTCGTTTCGACCCCGAACTGCAAGTAGAGGTATATGTAGAGGATGGCGCGCATGTGAAGCCTGGCGATATCGTCATGAGCGTTAAAGGACGTGAGCAGAGCCTGTTGCAGACAGAGCGCCTGATGCTGAACATCCTGCAGCGCATGAGTGGCATTGCCACCATGACCCACCGCTATCAGCAGGCCCTGATCGATGCTGGCACCAAGACACGTGTGCTCGACACACGTAAGACGACTCCCGGCATGCGTATGCTGGAGAAGGAGGCCGTGAAGATTGGTGGTGGCATGAACCACCGTATCGGTTTGTTCGATATGATCCTGCTGAAGGACAACCATATCGACTTCTGTGGTGGCGTGCACAATGCCATCAGCCGTGCCAAACAGTATTGCAAGGATCATGGTAAGGATTTGAAGATCGAATGTGAGGTGCGCAACTTCAAGGAACTTGACGAGGCTTTGGCCGAGGGTTGCGACCGTATCATGTTCGACAACTTCACACCCGAAGACACTGCAAAGGCTGTGAAGATTGTCAACGGACGTGCCGAGACAGAGTCGTCGGGTGGCATCACCTACGACACGATGATCCCCTATGCCAAGGCTGGTGTGGACTTTATCTCCTTTGGTGCTCTTACTCACAGCGTGAAAGGTCTGGACATGAGCTTCAAAGCTGCTGGAAGTGATAAATTGATAATTAAGTAAAAGCTAATTTCTTTTGATGATAGAACAGCCTATCAGCTTGCTCTTGGGATGTACACCATCTGGGAGAGAGCTGATAGGTTAGTACAAACAACGTAAAATGAAAAAGTTATTTTTACCTCTTTTTGCCTTGATGGCAACAACTTCTTTTGCCTGCACCAACTATATCGTTGGTAAGAAGGCTTCTGCCGATGGTTCAGTCATCTGCTCGTATAGTGCTGATAGTTATGGTATGTTCCAGGGATTGGTACACTATCCTGCTGCTAAGCATGCTAAGGGCGAACTGCGCAAAGTGTATGAGTGGGACACCAACAAGTACCTGGGCGAGATTGCCGAGGCCGAGGAGACCTACAACGTGATTGGTAATATCAACGAGTGGCAGGTGACCATCGGTGAGACAACCTTTGGTGGTCGCGAGGAGATGATCGACACCACGGGTGTTATCGACTATGGTTCACTGATCTACATCGCCCTGCAGCGTTCTAAGAATGCCCGTCAGGCTATTGATGTGATGACTTCACTGGTTGAGAAGTATGGCTACTACTCAAGTGGTGAGACCTTCACCATCTGCGACCCTAACGAGGCTTGGATTATGGAGATGATGGGTACTGGTAGCGACCGTAAGGTGGAGAAAGCTCGCACCGTATGGGTGGCTGTGCGCATCCCCGACGATATGATCTGCGGTCATGCCAACCAGAGTCGCATCACCACCTTTAATATGAAGGATAAGGAGAACGTGCGCTACTCAAAGAATGTGGTGTCTTATGCTCGTAAGATGGGCTGGTTCAGCGGTAAGGATGCTGAGTTTAGCTACAACGCTGCTTATGCTGCTCCCGACTTCTCTGGTCGCCGTATGTGCGATGCACGTGTGTGGACATTCTTCAATCGCTATGCCGACGGTATGGACCGCTACATTCCTTGGGCAGAGGGTAAGGATGCTAATGCCGAGGCTATGCCTCTGTGGGTGAAGCCCAACAAAAAACTTTCTGTTCAGGATATTGAGGTAGCTATGCGCGACCACTATGAGGGCACTCCTCTGTCACTCGATCAGGATCTGGGTGGTGGCATCTGGGATATGCCTTACCGCCCCACACCTCTTTATTTTGAGGCCGATGGCAAGAAGTACTTCAACGAGCGCCCTGTATCTACTCAGCAGGCTGGCTTCGTCTTTGTCAGCCAGATGCGTTCATGGATGCCACGCGAAGTGGGTGGCTGCTTCTGGTTTGCCAACGATGATGGCAACATGGCTCCATTCACACCAGTGTATTGCTGTGCTACAGAGTCGCCCCGTCCTTACAACACACCTGGTGTTGACGAGTTGAACTTCTCTATGGATAATGCGTTCTGGGTTCAGAACTGGGTGTCTAACATGGTTTATCCCCGCTACTCAATGATGTTCCCCAGCCTGAAGCAGGTACGTGACTCGCTCGACAACTCATACTTCTGTGCTCAGAAAGAGGTAGAGGACAAGGCGCTGACGCTCGACGAGGCTGCTCGTGTGAAGTATCTCACTGGATATACTGCAGAGAAGGCCGACCAGATGCTGGCTCGCTGGTGTCAGTTGGCTACCTATCTGATTGTGAAGTACAATGATATGACCATCAAACCTGAACAGAACGGTCGTTTCACACGTACAAAGTATGGTCTCGGTTCTACACCGGTGCGTCCTGGCTATCCCGCAAGATATGCTCGTGGTTTAGCTAAGGAGGTTGGTAGCAGACTTGAAGAACCACAGAAATAATACCTCGAAAGGCCAGAACTCAGTTTCTGGCCTTTCTTCTTAAGTTTTCCCGATAAACATTTGGTTGGTTCGGAAAAATGTATTACCTTTGCATGCACTTAAAGGGAGAACTAAAATGAATTTTTTTCTCTCCTCACGCTCGGCCATTAGCAAGCAAGCTTGCATGGCGCTCACTTAATCGGAGAGTTGGCAGAGTGATCGATCGCGCTGGACTCGAAATCCGGTATACCCTTATGGGTATCGGGGGTTTGAATCCCTCACTCTCCGCAAAGAAAAAAAAGAGGACTCAAAGGTCCTCTTTTTTGTTGTTCCTATATTTATTATAATGTGTATCGACGGGGTGGGAGACCCAGCCTTATCCTCTTGCTATTCGTGGTGATAAGGTTCGCCCTTGATGATGGTGCAAGCACGATAGATCTGTTCGGTGAAAACCAGTCGCACCATCTGGTGAGAGAAGGTGAGTTTCGAGAGTGATAGCTTCTCGTTGGCACGTGCATAGACGGCGGGTGAGAAACCGTAAGGGCCACCAATGACGAAGACCAATCGGCGGACGGTGTTCCTCTTCTGTTCCAGCCAGGCGGCCAGCTCGATGCTGCGTAACTCCTTGCCATGTTCGTCCAGCAGCACCACGGTGTCTGACGGTTGTATCTGTTTCAGTATCAGTTCGCCCTCGGCGGTCTTCTGCTGTTCCTCAGAGAGGTTCTTGGTGTTCTTCAGTTCAGGGATGACCGTGATGTTGAAGGGCATATAGTGTCCTATACGCTCTGCATAGTCGTTGATGCCAGCCACGAAGTGCTTGTTCACCGTCTTACCTACCAGGATGAGCTCAGTCTTCATATTCGTGCTTACGCTTAGGGTTCATGGGGAACCATCCCTTTTGAACGCGCTTTTTCTGGGCAAAGAGTTCGCCGATGCCCCACAGTGCCGAAGCCCCAAAAACACCGATGCTGGCCGAGATGATGGCATTCTCGATGAACAGTGCTGCTATCAGACATACGATGCCGATGAGCAGGTATATCTTCCAAGGCCAGGTGCCCCAGTGATATTCTGTCTTAATGACGATGGGATGCCATATGCCGATGGCGAGAAATGTGCAGAAGGCAATGATAATTCCTGTGAAATACATGTCTTATTATTTATTGTGCATGCAAAGGTACGCATTTTTTTTCTATTTAATGGTCTCATCGCTCAGGAAATCGTCCCAGTGTATCTGATAACCATTGAACACGTTCAGGTCAACATCGCCTTGAATGCCCCTCACACGACCGCAGTCACTTAGTTGCCACAGGGCCAGTCTGACGTCGGGCTTATACTCGCCGTATCGGGCTATCCAGAATAGGTATTTCTCCTTCAGGTCGGGTGCCTGATCCAGGTAGGTGTTGATGAATCGCTGGTTGACGTAGAGCAGTGGGCGCGTGTGGGTTGCGCGCTCTACAATGTTGATCCAGGTGCGTATGTCGCTGAACATCTTCTTCGGGCCGCCTCCCTTGCGTATCATGGCGTCTGTGGGTTCAATGTCGAGCATGGGGGGCAGGTCGCCCTTCTTAAACTGTGTGTTCTTCAGGAAGTAGTGGGCCTGCTCTCTGGCATCCTTTCCCACCGTGAAGAAATGGTATGCACCCACGCGGATGTTCTGTTTGCGTGCGTTCTGATAGTCGGTGGCAAAGTAGCGGTTGGTGATGGTGGCTCCCTGTGTGGACTTGATATAAACGAAGCTGACGGGGTAGTTTGCATCGCCATCCACGCGCTGACTGCTGATGCGTCTGCCCATGTTCGTGATGCGCAGGTGGGCCCAGTCGATAGGGAAGCGTCGGCGACCAATCTCGTGCTGATAGCGAGAGATGTCGATGCCATAGATGCGTTCGCTGGTGTAGTGCATACGCTCACCGCGAAAGGCATCTCGGCTCCACTGGCCTGCTTTCAGGTGGGCGGTGCTGACACTAAAGCCAAAGCCTTCGCGCTGGTCATGTTGCCAGTGTCCCTCGTAGAAAGAGCCGTCCACCGAACGGTATGAGCCGTGTCCGCAGGCCTCCATGGCACTGTTCATCATGCCTGCATAGATGCCTTTCTCGTCCATGCGTATACCGCTGACCAGTGTGTCGGCATTGAACATGCCAATGATCAGTCGGCCCTGTCTGTCGGTGGTTACGCCCTTGCCTTGGCGCCTGCCGTGCTGCCAGTGCATCAGGTTGCGTGCCATCGCCCTCCCTTTAGGCAGATAGATAGCTTGTGTAGAATCACCGTCCTCTGCATATCGTATCACCATGTCGAAGCCCTCGTCACGCACGTTGTGACGATCCAGATAGTATTCCAGTTCTTTGGCTATTTGTTCATCGCGCTCCCTGGTGCCGACCGTGTCTTGTGTCACCAGACCTTCTGTGTCTATATCGTCAAAATAGGTTGGTGTTGTCTCTTGTCGCTGGGTGCATCCACAAAGGAAGAGTAGGGGACTGATAATTAGAAAAAGACGATTCATGACTTCCATATAATTAATTGAATTACGCAGATTACACAGGATGTGACCTGCGCAATCTGCGTAACGTGTGTTATGCTGCTTAATGATTAGCAGAGCTTGCGTGAGCCGTCGCCGATGACTACATCGTAAACCTTGGGCTCATGACCATATTTAGCGTTGAACTTCTTCTTGGCATCCTCAACAAACTGCTTGTAGAGGTCGTTGCGAACCAGGTTGATGGTGCAACCACCGAAGCCACCACCCATGATACGGCTGCCAGTAACGCCGTTCTCCTTGGCGATGTCGTTCAGGAAGTCGAGCTCCTCGCAAGACACCTCGTAGTCCTTTGACAGACCCTCGTGAGTCTTGTACATCATCTCACCAACCTTCTCGTAGTCGCCCTCGTTCAAGGCGTCGCAGACTGCCAATACGCGGTCCTTCTCGCCCAGCACGAACTTAGCGCGCTTGTAGTCTTCTTCACCTACTTCAGCCTTCACCTCTTCCAGCTGCTCCCATGTGCAGTCGCGCAGGGTCTCAAACTTACCCTCTGGATGCTTAGCCTGGATGTGCTTCACTACGTTCTCGCAGCTATTGCGACGATCGTTGTAGGGAGAACCTGCCAACTGGTGCTTAACCACTGAGTCGAGCAGTACCAGACGGTAGCCATCGGGCTTGAATGGGAAGTATTCGAACTCACGGCTGCGGCAGTCCAGACGCATCAGGCAACCTGCCTTACCGAATACAGAAGCAAACTGGTCCATGATACCGCAGTTTACACCGCAGTAGTTGTGCTCAGTAGCCTGACCAGCCAGTACCATATCCCACTGGCTAACCTTGTTCTCGCCGAAGATGTCGTTCAGACCGCAAGCGAAGCAGCTCTCCATAGCGGCGGAAGAAGACATACCTGCACCGAGGGGCACATCACCTGCAAAGGCAATGTTGAAACCCTTTACGGGTACACCCAGCTTCTTCATCTCCAGGGCGATACCATAGATGTAGCGTGCCCATGAAGCCTTAGGACCTGCGGGGTCAGAGAGCTTGAAATCTACACGGTCTTTCAGGTCGATAGCGTATGCCATAACGGTATCTTCAGTACCGTTGGCGCGCATCTCAGCTGTAACACCTTTGTCCACTGCACCGGGGAATACGAATCCGCCGTTATAGTCTGTGTGCTCACCAATCAAGTTGATACGACCGGGAGAGGTATATACGTTACCTGTCTTTCCGTCGAAGTGCTTGATGAAGCGCTGTCTTACAAATTCGATATCAATCATAATGTTTTTAAGTTTATTAGGTTTGTATTAGAGTATTAATCTACGTTGATGTCCTTGTTCACGTTCTTGCAACCAACGGTAGCGTAGAACAGAATGTAGGCCAACATGGCGATGACGAGCCAGTAGCTGGTGATGTTGCCAGTGCTGCTAGCAATGCTCTGCTGGATGAGAGGCATGATGCCACCACCTACAACCATGGTCATGAAGATACCAGAAGCTGCCTCGGTGTACTTGCCCAAACCCTCAACAGAGAGGTTGAAGATACCGCCCCACATAATAGAGGTGCAGAGACCGCAGGCTGCAATGAAGAAGGCCTTCACGGGAATGTCGTGACCATCATATACCACGGTGCTGCTCTCGGGCATGAAGATGGCAATCAGCAGCAGGGCGATAGCCAAGCTTGATACCACAATCATCTGGAGTGAGGTAGAAACCTTACCAGAGATCACACTTGATGTAGCACGACCAACCATCATCAGAATCCAGTAGATACCGGCAATCACACCACCAACGGCTGCAGAGCCTTCGAAGCCCAGGTCAGTGACGTAGAACTGCAGGTGCATGGGGATTCCAATCTCGATACCTACATAGAAGAAGATAGCAATGACACCCAGCAGTGTGTGACGGAATGCCAATGGGCTGTGTTCATACTGTGGCTGCTCCTTGCCCAGAGTAGGCTCGGGGATAGATACGCGGCTGATGATGATGAAAGAGATGGCGAATACGGCCATACCGATGAACAGCAATGGAGCCACGTTGCTCATGCTGGTCTCAGCTGTCACCGTACCTACGAGGATACCTGTGAGCATAGGTGTCAGCGTTGCAGTCAGTGAGTTCAGTGTGCCACCAACCTGGATGAGCTGGTTACCCTTGTTGCCACCGCCACCGAGCAGGTTCAGCATGGGGTTCACCACGGTGTTCAGCATACATACGCAGAAACCGCAAACGAAGGCGCCCAGCAGATAGATGATCAGGTTCAATGCAACGGGAATCTCCTGATATGTGAATACATAGGTGGCGTCGCCAGCGATGCTCGACAGATACTGCAGAGCCAGACCAATCAGACCTACGGCCAGTGCAATCAGTGCGGTCTTCTTATAGCCGTACTTGATCAGCATCTTACCTGCGGGAATACCCATAAACAGATAAGCGGCGAAGTTCATCATGTTACCCCACGCCTTAGCAAATGGATATGTGAAGCCCCAAATGTTGCCAAAGGGCGCACCCATGTTTGTTACAAAAGAGATCATCGCGAAGATGAAGCACATCGTGATGATGGCAATTACTTTGCTGTTGTTGTTTGTTGAAGTCATTTTTTGTTTTTAGTTTATGATTACTATTCAGTTACTCCGAATTTATAGATGGTCTTCTGCTTGTAGCGCTGACCGGGATTCAATACGACAGATGGGAAGTAAGGACGGTTGGGACTGTCGGGGAAGTGCTGGCACTCGAAGCAGATAGCCGAGCGGCGTCCGAATGTGGCACCGTGGATACCCTTATAACCGTCTGCCCAGTTGTCGCTATATACTTGTACGCCAGGCTCGGTGGTGTAAACCTCCATGGTGCGTCCGCTCTTGGGCTCGGTCAGTCGTGCAGCGAAGCTCAGTTCGCCCTCTTCTTTCTTGTTCAGCACGAAGCAGTGGTCGTAGCCAGCGCCGTGTTTAATCTGGATGTCGGCGGCGTCGATGTCCTTGCCCACAGCCTTTGGTGTGCGGAAATCGAAGGGTGTGCCTGCCACCTTCAAGATCTCACCTGTAGGAATCGATGTGTCGTCGATGGGCACGTAGAAGTCGGCATTCAGCTCCAGTATCTGATCGTCGATAGTAGGTGTGGGATCAGCCGTACCTGCCAGAGAGAAGAAACCGTGGTGTGTCAGGTTGATGATGGTCTTCTTATTGGTTGTAGCCAGATATTCCAGCACCAGCTCGTTCTGGTCGGTGAAGGTGATCTCTACCGTGATGTCAACCTCGCCGGTGAATCCCTCTTCTCCGTAGCTCGACACGCGGTGCAAAGCCAGTGCGCGAGGGCCCATCTGCTTGGCATCCCATACGCGGGCATGGAAACCGCGAGGACCGCCGTGAAGGGCGTTAGGACCATTGTTAATGGCCAACTGATATTCCTTGCCGTTCAGTGTGAACTGTCCCTTGCAGATTCGGTTACCAAATCGGCCGATAAGGGTAGAAAGGAAGGGCTCTGGGGAATTAATAACTGATTGGATATTGTCGTGACCCTGAATCACGTTAGCAACGTTACCGTCTTTGTCTGGTACCATGATGGCACAAATGGCGCCACCGTAATTTGTGATGGCTACTTCGTATCCCTTGCGGTTACGGAGGATGTAAAGATCGGTTTTCTTACCGTTGACTGTGGTCTGAAAGTCCTCTCTTTTCAGACCACACAGATTCACATTTTCTGTTGTGTTCGCCATAATCAAAAGTTTTTAGTTACTGTAACTTTGTTGCAAAGGAACAAAAAAAAGCCGATATGAGCAAACATATCGGCAAAAAAATGTTGTTAAAAACACCTAAATTCGAGATTTCAGGAAGTCGGCTACAACATAAGTGCTACCGCCTATAAAGATAACATCTTCACTTGTAGCATTTTGTAGTGCAGCCTCGTAGGCTTTATCCACTGTGGGGTAGCATTCGCCTTTCAGTCCAAATTGCTCTCCAAATACCTTCAGCGAGGTCTCTGGGAAGGCTCTTTTGGTGCTTCCTTTAGTATAATAATAGGTGGCATTCTTCGGCAGCATGTTCATCACGCTGTAGATGTCTTTGTCTTCGACCATGCCAAACACGATGCGCAGCTGATGACAGGGCAGTTCCTCCAGTTGTTTCGACAGGTATTCCCAGGCGCCTGCATTGTGACCAGTGTCGCATATGACCATGGGCTTCTTTCTGACCACCTGCCATCTGCCTTTCAGTCCGGTGATGCTCATTACGTTCATGAAGGCCTGGTTCATCTCCTTCACCCCTTTGGTCATGTTGTCTTCGATGTTGGATGACGACAGATAGCCACTGTCCATCAGGCTGTCTAACATCTTGATGATGGTGTTCGCATTTTTGACCTGATAGGTGCCAGACAACTCACCATCAAACTCTACGTTGCGGTTTGTCTTGTAGTGCATGATGCCACCGGGCAGAGCCTTATACTCGACAATGGCGGGTTCGTCTTCAGCAAAGGTGATAGGGGCACCGGCCACCTTGGCCAGTTCCTCGAATACCTTGCGTGTCTCAGGAGTAGCCTCACCGATAATCACGGGGACACCAGGCTTGATGATGCCACCCTTCTCAAAGGCAATCTGCTCGAGCGTAGAACCCAGCAGTTTGGTGTGGTCCAGCGAGATGTTGGTGATGGCGCTGAGTATAGGGGTGATGATGTTGGTGCAGTCCAGTCGGCCGCCCAGTCCCACCTCTACGACAGCGATGTCAACGTTCATGTCGCTGAAGTACTTGAACGCCATAGCCGTTGTGATTTCAAAGAAAGAGGGATGCAGAGGTTCAAAGAATCCTTTCTCACTTTCTACAAAGTTGACCACATAATCCTTGGATATGGGTGTGCCGTTCACGCGGATGCGCTCGCTGAAGTCCACCAGGTGTGGCGAGGTGTACAGTCCTACGCGGTAGCCGCAAATCTGCAGGAAAGCTGCGATGGTGTGCGACACCGATCCCTTGCCGTTGGTTCCCGCAATGTGTATGCTGCGGAACGTCTTGTGTGGATGACCGAAATGTTCGTCCAGAGCCATGGTGGTCTCCAGTCCTTCTTTGTAGCCAGTAGCTCCCTGACTTTCGTAGTTAGCGGTCTGGCTGAACAGGTATTCGGTTACTTCTTCGTAGGTCATAGGTCCCTTTTAGTTGAAATAGTTCTTGAACTTCTGGAAGATGCTGTCGCGTGTCTCCTTGTCGCCCTTGAAGTTGTCGCTCTCCTTGAATGCCTCGATGGCCTTCTTCTCGTCGTGCGACAGGGTCTTAGGCACGTAGATGCTGATGTTCACCACCAGGTCGCCACGGCCTGTGCCATAGCCCTTCACAGCGGGCAGTCCTTTGCCTCTCAGGCGCATGGTCTTGCCGGGCTGTGTGCCGGGTTCTATCTTCACCTTCAGCACCTTGCCTTCGATGGTAGGTATCTCTACCTCGCCGCCCAGGGTCGCTGTGGGGAAGTCCAGCAGCAGGTTGTATATCAGGTCGTTGTCGTCACGGATAAAGGTGTCGTGAGGCTCTTCTGCGATAAATACCTGTATGTCGCCGGGGATGCCGTTGTTCATACCGGCATTACCCTTGCCCGAGATGTTCACCACCATACCTTCGGCTACGCCAGCGGGGATGTTCACCTCTACCACCTCTTCGCCCTTGGTGACTCCAGTGCCACCGCAGTGCTTACACTTGTTCTTGATGACCTGACCCTGACCGTGACAGGTGGGGCAGACGCCCTGGCTCTGCATCATACCGAAGATGCTCTGTGTGGTGTGGGTTACCACGCCTGAGCCATGACAGGTGGGACAGGTCTCCATGCCGCTGCCGCCCTCGGCGCCAGTGCCATGACAGTGCTCGCAGGGCACATCCTTGCGCACCTTGAATTTCTTGGTGACGCCCTGGTTGATCTCCTCCAGTGTCAGTCTCACCTTCAGGCGCAGGTCGCCGCCACGATGCTTCTGTGGACGAGCCTTTCCGCCGCCAAAGCCACCGCCGAAACCGCCGAAGCCATGACCGCCGAAGATGTCGCCAAACATCGAGAAGATGTCGTCCATGTTCATGGATGCGCCACCGCCGAAGCCACCGAAGCCATCACCGGCACCACCGTTCAGTCCGGCGAAGCCAAACTGGTCGTATTGCTGGCGCTTCTGTGTGTCGTGCAGCACATTGTAGGCCTCTGCGGCCTCCTTGAACTTCTCCTCGGCCTCTTTGTCGCCGGGGTTGCGGTCTGGGTGATATTTGATGGCAATCTTTCTATATGCCTTCTTAATCTCTGCCTCTGAAGCCGTCTTTTCGACGCCCAGCACCTCGTAGTAGTCTCGTTTCTGTGCCATTGGTTTATTGTCCTACAGCTACCTTTGCGTAGCGGATTACTTCATCGTTCAGTTTATAGCCGGTGGCCATGCAGTCGATGACCTTGCCTTTCTTGTCGTCGCCCATGCCGGGAACCAGTGCCACGGCCTCGTGCAGGTTGGTGTCGAAGTCGGCATTCTCGGTCTCAATCTTTGTCACGCCCTGAGCCTCCAGAGTCTTCATCAGCTTTTGGTAGATCAGTTGCATGCCTTCGCGCAGCACCTCGATGTCGTCGGTCTTCTTGCCGTTCTCCATGGCGCGCTCCATGTCGTCGATGACGGGGAGTAGGGCGGTGATGGTCTTCTTGCCACCGTTCAGTATCAGCTCCTGACGCTCCTTGATGGTGCGCTTGCGGAAGTTGTCAAACTCGGCCATGGTGCGCAGATACTTATCTTTCAGGTCGGCAATGATCTGCTCGGCCTCGTCTTGCTTTTCAGCGTTCTCGGCAGCGTCAGCATTCTCAGCCTTCTCGGTGTTCTCCGTATTCTCGGTGTTCTCCTGTTCGGCTGCCACTTGGTCAGTGGTCTGCTCCTGCTCTTCGATGTTTATGTCTTTTTCTGTCATAATTGCTTATGTTTTTACGTTTCAATCATGTTCATGCAAAAAGCATGCCACGTTGATTAGATGTCATACATCTTAGCCTTCTGCTCCTTGATGGCCTCGTCGTAGATATAGTCGTCATACTGCATCAGCTTGTCGATGGTGCCCTTTGGTGTGAGCTCGATGATGCGGTCTGCTACGGTCTGGATGAACTCATGGTCGTGTGAGGCAAAGAGGATGTTGCCCTTGAAGCCCACCAGGTTGTTGTTGAAGGCCTGAATAGACTCCAGGTCGAGGTGGTTGGTAGGTGTGTCCAGAATCAGACAGTTGGCGTTCTTCAGCTGCATACGTGCAATCATACAGCGCATCTTCTCACCACCCGAGAGCACGTTCACGTGCTTCAGCACATCTTCCTCCTTGAACAGCATGCGTCCCAAGAACGACTTCATCATCACCTCGTTGCCCTTGCCAAACTGGCTCAGCCAGTCCACCAGGTTCAGCTCCGACTGGAAGAACTCGGTGTTGTCCAGAGGCAGGTAGGCCGTTGTGATCGTTACGCCCCACTTATAGGTACCGGCGTCAGCCTGGCGGTTGCCATTGATAATCTCGAAGAGCGCCGTCATAGCCTTGGGGTTGTGGCTCAGGAATACGGTCTTCTGTCCCTTCTCGATAGTGAAGTTCACGTTGTCGAACAGCACTGATCCGTCGCTGTCCAGAGCCTTCAGTCCTTCTACCTCCAGAATCTGTGTACCAGGCTCACGCTCCATCTGGAAGATGATGCCGGGGTATTTACGTGTAGAAGGTGTGATCTGCTCTACGTTCAGCTTCTCCAGCATCTTCTTGCGTGAGGTGGTCTGCTTACTCTTAGCCACGTTGGCAGAGAAACGACGGATGAACTCCTCCAGCTGCTTCTTCTTCTCCTCGGCCTTCAGCTTCTGGTTCTGAGCCTGGCGCAGTGCCAACTGTGAAGACTCGTACCAGAAAGAGTAGTTACCCGAGAATAGCGTCACCTTACCGAAGTCGATATCCACCGTCTGAGTAGAAACGGCATCCAGGAAGTGACGGTCGTGGCTCACCACCATAACACACTGCTCCAGTCCTGCGAGGTATTCCTCCAGCCACTGCACGGTGTCCAGGTCGAGGTCGTTGGTAGGCTCGTCGAGCAACAGGTTGTCGGGGTGGCCAAACAGCGCCTTTGCCAGCATCACGCGCACCTTCTCGTTGTTAGAGATGGTGGCCATCTGTGCATAGTGAATATCCTCCTTGATGCCCAGGTTCTGCAGCAGCTGTGCGGCCTCGCTCTCGGCCTCCCAACCGTTCATCTCGGCAAAGGCCATCTCCAGTTCGGCAGCCTTCACACCGTCTTCCTCGGTCATCTCCTCTTTGGCATACAGGGCTTCGCGCTCCTTCATGTTCTGCCACAGGGGCTGGTGGCCCATTAGCACGGTGTCCATCACCGTGAATTCGTCGTATTTAAAGTGGTCCTGCTCCAGCACCGAGAGGCGCTCGCCCGGGCCCAGCTCCACGGTACCCTTGTTGGGCTCCAGCTCGCCGCTGATGGCTCTGAGCAGTGTTGACTTACCGGCGCCGTTGGCACCGATAACGCCGTAGATATTGTTGTTTGTAAACTTCAGGTTCACGTCCTTGTAGAGAACCTTTTTTCCAAATTGAATTGCCAAATTGGTGACTGTAATCATCTTCTCTTTACCTTATTAATTTTAATTTTGGCTGCAAAGTTACGAATTATTTTCCACTTTACCAAATTATTTCCCGCTCTACCGCCGTAAAGTGAAAATAAATCGTATTTTATTTTGCTTTTCGCTTGGTTTCCACTAACTTTGCACCCCGTATGAGAATGAATACAGGAAATAATTCAGAGGGACAGTACGATCACTTTACCGTCAGCGAGGCTCAGCCGTTGCTCGAGTTCTTGTTGGCCAATGTGTCGCAGAGTCGTAGCAAGGTGAAAGCGACGCTTCAGGGGCAGGGTATCAAGGTGAATGGCAAGACGGTCACTCAGTTCGACTATCAGCTGCAGCCTGGCATGAAGGTGGCTGTGAGCAAGACCAAGCGCAATCAGAAAGGCTTCAAGAGCCGCTATGTGAAGATTGTCTATGAGGACCGCTGGCTGGTGGTTGTAGAGAAGAATATCGGCATCCTGTCGATGGCTGCCGGCCATTCGTCGCTCAATGTCAAGAGTGTGCTCGACGACTATTTCAAGAAGACGCATCAGCGCTGCACGGCGCATGTGGTGCACCGTCTGGACCGCGACACCAGCGGACTGATGGTCTATGCCAAGGATATACAGACCGAACAGATATTGGAGCACAACTGGCATCAGATTGTCTATGACCGCCGTTATGTGGCTGTGCTCAGTGGCGAGATGGAGCAGAACGAAGGCACCATCCAGAACTGGCTGAAAGACAACAAGGCCTACATCACCTACTCATCGCCTGTGGATAATGGCGGCAAACTGGCCATCACCCATTTCTTTGTGATGGACCGCACCACCGATCACTCGCTGGTGGAGTTCAAGCTCGAGACCGGACGTAAGAACCAGATCCGTGTGCATGCTGCCGATATGGGCCATCCCGTGTGTGGCGACCCTAAGTACGGCAATGGCGACGATCCCTTGCATCGTCTCTGTCTGCATGCCTGGCTGTTGTGCTTCACGCACCCCATCACGGGCGAGCGCATGGAGTTTGAGACCCCCGTACCCACGGCCTTCCGTCTTTTGTTCAAGCATCATTAATCGATCACTTATTCTCTATGGATAGTTGGATGTACTACGTCGCCATTTTGCTTTTCATCATGGTGACGGTATTGGTAGTAAAGAAAGTGACCAGCTGCATGTTGAAGCTCTCTGTCTTCTTCGTGCTGCTGGTCGCTTTATGCGTTTTCTATTTCCTTACGCGTTAACCTCTTCGCTAAAGTATTTTTCGAATGCCTCCTTCAGCAGTCGGGGGTTGGCTATGATGTTGCGTAGCTGGTTCAGGTTCTGCTCGTTCTGCGAACCTGGTATCCAGAGGCGTATGTAGCCGCGCACCGAGTATTTGCTCTCCATGTGTTCGGCAAAGCGCTGCCACTGCTGCTCCTTGTTCAGCTCGGGGTAGTTGGACAGTCCAAACTGCACCGTGCGGCGGAATACCACCTCGGGCGACAAGTCGCGGTCGGCCTCGGCCACAATCTTGCCATACATGCTGCGCGGTGCCCGCGATGCCGAGGCGCGATGGTCCTCCACGGCCTCACGCATGATGCTGATCTGGTCGGCCGAGAACCACCGTTTCAACCTTGCGTCGCTGGCCAGTATCTTTCCGCTGGTGATGTGGTGTATGGCGCGTGGGCCGGTCAGTCCCAGATCGTGGTAGGCGGCGATGACATATACCATGTCGATGTCGGCACCGGTAGAGCGTGCCAGTTCCAGCGAACGGCGTATGACGCGGGTCACGTGCTCCATGTTGTGCGCCTTGTCAAACTGGGCATATTGGGGCAGTATCTGGGTCTCAACAAATTCCACCAAGTCGAGGCTTGCAGTGTTCTTTAGCATAATATTTTGGGGTTTATGTTTGCAAATATACGAATAATTATCTACTTTTGCAAGCGTTTAACGAGAAAATAGCCAAAAAAATGGAATGGAAGAAATGGAAGAAAAGGCAGAAAGTGCAGAAAGATTCCCCCATGGCCTGGCTGCTGGCTGCCCGTCCGAAGACGTTGACAGGTGCAGCCGTGCCTGTGATGATTGGTCTCTCGCTGGCATGGAGTGATGCCCAGCAGTATGACGGCAGCGTGTTCAGCTGGACGGCAGCTGTGCTCTGTCTGTTGTTTGCCTTTATCATGCAGATAGATGCCAACTTTATCAACGACTACATAGACTATGCCAAGGGTACCGACGATCGCGAGACCCGTCTGGGGCCTGAACGTGCCTGTACGCAGGGGTGGGTGAGCATCAGTCGCATGCGTCATGCCATCGCCATGACCACTATTGTGGGTTGTCTTGTAGGACTGCCATTGGTGTTCTACGGAGGCCTCGAGATGATACTCGTAGGACTGCTCTGCGTGGTGTTCTGTTTCCTCTATACCACCCACCTGTCGTACCTTGGTCTGGGCGATGTGCTGGTGCTGGTGTTCTTTGGCATTGTGCCCGTCAGCATCACCTATTACATCCAGCTCCATACCTTCACCCCTGAGGTCATCGTAGACTCGGTGGCCTGTGGCTTGGTGATTGATGCGCTGCTGCTGGTCAATAACTTCCGCGACCGCGACACCGACCGCCAGGCTGGCAAGAACACGCTGGTGGTGCGCATCGGAGCCCAGACAGCCTTGCGGCTCTATTTGGGTGTAGGCGTGATAGCCTGTTTGTTGGGCATGCTCTATACAAACACCAATCACCCCTTAGCCTACGACCTCTCGTTCGTCTATCTGTTTCTTCACTACCTGGCCTATCTGAAAATGAAGGAGATATGGCAAGGTCGTGAGCTCAATGCAGTGCTCGGTTTGACGGCTCGCAACATCTTTATCTATGGCCTGCTAGTCAGCTTGGGCATTCTGCTGGGATAGGCCTTTCTCCCCCGTACCATGAAGCGCGAAGTTTACGAGAGTCAGAAGACCTTTGCGGGGCCTAAGAAGCCCTCCATGCAGCGCCGCTGTGTGGGGCATGACTACACCGGCCGTATGATCTATATGGTGACGATGACGGTGGAGGGCCGTCGTCCGCTTTTGGGTGTGGTGACGGGCAGGAGCGAGGCGCCTGCCGACAGCGGCGATGCGCCGCGGATGGTGCTCTCGCCGTTGGGGCAGCGCGTCTATGACGAGTGTATGGCCACGTCCGCCCATCATCCAGAAATATCGGTGGTGGCGCTGCAGATGATGCCCGACCACCTCCATGTGGTGCTCTTCGTGCGGAGCCAGATGGAGCAGCCGCTAGGCATGGCCCTCCGCGGCTTCAAGCAGAAGTGCAACCAGCACTACCGCGAGCTCATCCTTGGCGTCCCGTCTGTTGCGTTGGCAACGCAACAAACAAAACCACCAACGCAACAAACAAAACCACCAACGCAACAAACAAAACCACCAACGCAACAAACAAAACCACCAACGCTACAAACCCTACCACCAAAGAAAGACCGCCGCGGCGAGGACCGCACGTATGGGCTCCTCTTCAGTCGCGGCTATAACGACAAGCTGCTGCTGCGCGAGGGGCAGCTACAGCGCTGGCTCGACTACCTCCGCGATAACCCCCGACGACTGCTGATGAAGCGCGAGCGACCCGACCTCTTCCGCGTGCAGCGCGGACTGGTGGTGGGCGGCCAGCAGTACTCCGCCATCGGCAACCGCTTCCTGCTGCAGCGCCCTGTGCGCCTGCAGGTGCAGTGCTCGCGCCGCCTCACCGACGAGGAGATAGCCCAGAAGCAGGCGTGGTGGCTGGAGCAGGCTCGCGCAGGGGCTGTGCTGGTGTCGCCCTGCATCTCTCGGGGCGAGAAGGCCGTGATGCGTGCCGCCTTTGAGGCTGGCCTGCCGCTGATAGTGCTTCAGGAGAATGGCTTCACAGACCTCGCGAAGCCCGGAGGACAGCGTATGGATGCCTGTGCCCGCGGTCAACTGCTCCTGCTTGCTCCATGGGCCCACCACAACGAGCGCCTCACCATCCGCCGCGACCAGTGCCTGGCGCTCAACGACATGGCCCGAGTGATCTGCGAGATGTAGCCCCTTTCCCGTCTTTTCCCCTATGTAGGCTTGGTTCTTTTGTGGAATCAGGTCTTTTTTTTGTGCTTTTAGGTGTCTTTTTTGGCTAAAAGTGCCTCTTTTCTTTAACAAATTTTATGTCTTTTCGTATTTTGAGGCGTTTTTCTATCTTTGCGCCCAGAATTCGACACCTGTGGCGCTAACCGAGCACGGGCCATGGGGACGGACAAGGTGAAAGTTCTTCTATGCCGAAGTCCGTTGGTGCGAGAAGAGTAAACCTCATACACTAAAATCTAGGTATTGTATGATGGAAACTTCTTTTCAAACGCCTCGGAGCACATGGAATGCTGCCGAGGCACGGATGAGCTTCTTTAGGAAGCCGATCACAAACAAAAGACCGGAAGCAAAGGCGATGACGCTGTTTGAGGTCTATGACTACGTCAGAAATGGATGGGCACGGCTCGAGACCGAGGCGCTGCGCCACTTTGACGACCACGACGAGGCGCGAAAGTATAAGGCCGAGCACTTCGACTATGTGACGCCCTCGGGCGTGTTTGCCTATTGCAACGACCAGTCGCTGTTGCGCCACTCGGGTCTGATGTGCATAGACCTCGACGGGCTGGGCGAGCGCTGCGAGGAACTGTTTCGGCTGTTGGTGGACGACAAGCAGATGGAGACACTGCTGCTCTTCCGCTCGCCCTCGGGCGACGGGCTGAAGTGGTTTGTGCATATCGACCTGGAGCGCTGCGACCACAAGACGTGGTTCAAGGCGCTGCGCAACTACCTGATGGTCTCCTACCACCTCACCGAGAAGCAGGTGGATGCCGCGTGTGCCAACGTGTCGCGCGCTTGTTTTCTGCCTCACGACCCCGAGGCGTATTTACGAACTGACTTAATCAAACATTTTTAATCATGGAAAATCTATCTACTTTTGATCCCCTGGCATGGGCAGCGGCCTCGGGTGCAAACACTGACAGTGTAGCTGCCGCAGCAGTGGCTGCCACTCCCCAAAGCAGCATGAACCCCGCCGACGAGGTGGCCAAGGTGAAGGCCGTGGGCCAGCTCTTGCTGGAGCGCGGAGCCAACGTGGCAGATACGTACGACGACTGGTTGCGCCTGGGCTTTGCGCTGGCCGACGGGCTGGGCAGCGAGGGTGGCGAGTTGTTTCATCAGCTCTCGGCACAGAGCACCAAGTATGATGCCGAGGCGTGTGAACGCAAGTGGCAGGAATGCCTGAGGAAACATGACGGCCGAACCACCATCGCCAGCTTCTTCCAGATGGCGCAGCAGGCGGGGGTAGATCTCAGCGCAGTGAGCCGTCAGTTTCCGTCAGTTTCGCCACTTCGCCACACCTATGCGGAACAATGGGACGCGTTAAAGCAAAATGGCAACGAACGAATTAAAACAACTGATAATAAGTGTGGTATGTATGGAACTATTGGAGATATTACCATGCCAAACGTCGTTTCGCAGGAGCTTGGCGGAATGGCGAAACTGGCGGAAGAGTTGCCGTTCAGGCAGACCTTCAGCGACGGGCTGGACATGGAGGCGCTGCCCTCGTTTTTGGCCGACCTGGTGCGCATGCAGGAGACGGCTGAAGATCGCGACAAGATGTTGCTTTGTACGCTCAACCTGATGTCGGGCTTCACACCCAATGTCTTCGGCGTGTACGACCGTCGCAGGGTGTATCCGCCCTTCTATGCCTTCGTGGTGGCCCCCTCGGGTTCGGACAAGGGTGTGCTGCCGGCCTGCCTGTCGGTGGTGTCGCCTGTGGTGAACCAGGTGAGAAACCAAAGCGAGGCGCTGCGACGCGACTATCGCCAGCGCAAGGCGCAGTATGACGCACTGAACAAGCGCGAGCGCCAGAACGCCACCGAACCCGAGGAACCGCCCTACCGCACACCGTTGATCTCGGTCAACGCCTCGGCCACGGCTTTCTATCAGGACCTGGCCGCCAACGAGGGGTGGGGCGCCGTGTTCGAGACCGAGGCCGACACCATGGCCACGGCCATCAAGCAGGACTATGGCGACTATAGCAGTGGGCTGCGCAAGGCCTTCCACCACGAGGCTATCGACTATAGCCGACGTAAGGACGACGAGCATGTCTATATAGCCGAACCACGCCTGTCGGCCTTCATCACCTGCACACCGGGGCAGTTGCCCACGTTGCTCTCGCCCCAAAAGGTGGAGAACGGACTGGCCAACCGCTTCGTGTTCTATATGCTTAAGAAAGGGCGCGGCTGGCGCGACGTGTTCGAGGACTGCGAAGAGACGCTCTACGACCGAATGAAGGGCTTCGGCAGCAGGTTTAAGCGCATCTATGACGAGCTGGCCTCGTTTGCCGACCACCCACTGGTGTTCACGCTCAATGCCGAACAGAAGGATGCTTTCAACCGCTACTTCCGTCCGCTCTACGACGAGCAGATAGGGCTCTATGGCGACGACCTCGAGGCCTTCGTCAAGCGACTGGGACTGGTGACCTATCGCATCGCCATGGTGCTCACCGTGCTGCGCCACGAGGGGCGGCTCACGGAGCACTATGAGCGCCAGGAACCGCTGGTGTGCTGTGAGGCCGACTATCAGACGGCCATTGCCATCGCCTCGTGTCTGATCAATCACACGGCCTACGTCTATAGCCGCCTGTTGCCCCACGACCGCACGCCCATGGGCACCAACGGGCGCGCCATGGGTGCGCAGGAGTATCAGTTGCTGACCTCACTGCCTGGCGAGTTCACCCACAAGCAGTATGTCGAAGTGGCGGCCGTACTGAACATATCCAGTCGCACGGCCGAGCGCTACGTGGGCAGTTTCATCACCGAGTATGGTGTGGTGGCGCGCCTGTCGCAGGGGCACTACCGGAAGCTTTGACTTCAGTCTCAGAGGGGGACTTTCCCGTAACCAAAGTGCAGCTTTCCCGTAACTAAACTGCCCCTTTAGTTACGTCAAAGTCCCCCTCTTCGGAAACTTTAATCTTTTCTTTAAAAAAGTTGTATAAATATTTGGTAATATGGAAATTATTTAGTATCTTTGCATTGTCTTAAAGAGAATAAGACGCGAGATAACTAATCTAATTTTTTAACCATTAAAAACACACATTACAACTATGGCAGTTAACAGAATTGCAATGCAGTATGACCTGAAGCAGAATGAGGTCAAGAATTCAAAAATGTTTGGCAAATGGTATGCGCAGCCCGTTATCACGAGCACGCTCAACCTGAAGGGATTTGCCCAGCACATCTCCTCGCACAACGGCACCTTCAAGCCGTCCACCATCAAGGGCGTGATGGAGGAAATGGTGGAGTGTCTTGTGGAGATGGTGATGCAGGGCATCGGCGTGAAGCTCGATGGGCTGGGCACGTTCTATCCCACCTTCGAAGGCTCGGGTACGCTCACAGCAGAGGAGTTTGATATCAGCCGAAATGTGCACGGCATTCATATCCGCTTCCGCCCCGAGAACGGCAAGGACGAAGAGCTGACCAGCCATAAGTTCATGAGCAAGTGCGTGCTGAAGCGCCGCTTCCCAGTCAGCACCTCTACCACAGAGAATGAAGACTAAAAAAAGGGGCTCGTGAGAGTCCCTTTTTTATTTTCATAGCCTTGATGTGGCTTAGTAGCTGCGAGCAATGATCACACGTGCCTTAGAAGGCTTGCCGCTCACCATGTCCACACCAGGTGTCTGTTCTACGCCGAAAGGCACACAGCGAATGGTGGCCTGAGTCTCTTCCTTGATCTTAGCCTCGGTCTCGGCAGTGCCGTCCCAGTGGCAGAGGAAGAAACCGCCCTCCTTCACCTTCTCCTTGAACTCCTCGTAGTTGTCGCACTCATAGATGCGGCTGTCGCGATAGGCCTTGGCCTTCTCGAAGATGTTCTTCTGGATATCTTCCAGCAGTTGCTCAACATACTGTGCGATGCCCTCGATAGGACGTGTCTCCTTTTCGAGTGTGTCGCGGCGCATCACCTCGATGGTGCCTTTCTCCAAGTCGCGGGCACCCAGTACCAGGCGCACGGGCACACCCTTCAGCTCGTAGTCGGCAAACTTGAAGCCAGGACGCTTGTTGTCGGCATCGTCGAACTTCACGCTGATACCCTTCTGGCGCAGCTCGTCGATGATTGGCTGAACCTCCTTGTTGACAATCTCCATCTGCTCAGGCTTGTTGGCAATGGGGATGATAACCACCTGGATGGGGGCCAGGCGTGGAGGCAGCACCAGACCGTTGTCGTCAGAGTGGGTCATGATGAGCGCACCAATCAGACGGGTGCTGACACCCCATGAGGTAGCCCATACATACTCGGGCTTGTTCTCCTTATTTAAGTAAGTCACGTCGAAAGCCTTGGCAAAGTTCTGACCCAGGAAGTGAGAGGTACCGCTCTGCAGGGCCTTACCATCCTGCATCATAGCCTCGATGGTGTAGGTATCCAGCGCACCGGCAAAGCGCTCGGTCTCGCTCTTCACGCCCTGTACCACGGGCACGGCCATCCATTCCTCGGCAAACTTAGCATAGACGTGCAGCATCTTCTTGGCTTCCTCTTCGGCCTCCTCGCGGGTGGCGTGAGCCGTGTGGCCCTCTTGCCACAAGAACTCGGAGGTGCGCAGGAAAGGACGTGTACGCATCTCCCAGCGCATCACGTTGCACCACTGGTTGCACATCAGTGGCAGGTCGCGCCAAGACTGAATCCAGTTCTTATAGGTATTCCAGATGATGGTCTCACTGGTGGGGCGGATGATGAGCTCCTCTTCCAGCTTGGCAGCGGGGTCAACCACCACGCCACTCTTGTCCTCGGTGGCCTTCAGACGGTAGTGGGTAACCACGGCGCACTCCTTGGCAAAACCCTCTACGTGCTCGGCTTCGCGGCTGAGAAACGACTTAGGGATGAGCAAGGGGAAATAGGCATTCTGCGCACCAGTCTCCTTGAACATGCGGTCCAGCTCGTGCTGCATCTTCTCCCAGATGGCATAGCCATAGGGCTTGATGACCATACATCCACGCACGGCCGACTGCTCGGCCAGGTCGGCCTTGACCACAAGGTCGTTGTACCATTGGCTATAGTTGTCGGCACGTTTTGTTAATTCTTTTAGTTCTTTTGCCATTTTTCTTCGAAATTTTAAAAATTTTGGTGCAAAGGTACAAAATAATTGAGAATAAGTTATTGCGAATTAGGAATTTTTTCTATCTTTGCACCGAAATCGTAAGCGTTTAACATTTTTATTAATAATAAATAATCTAAAGTTATGAAGAAAATGAAAGTTGTTATCCTGACTCTTTGCGCAGGAATGGTGATGGCAGGTTGTAACAATCTGGCCAAGGGTACAGCAATTGGTGCAGCCGGTGGTGCAGTGCTGGGTGCAGTAGTTGGTAAGATTGCTGGTAACACCGCTGTAGGTGCTGCTGTAGGTACAGCTGTAGGTGCCGGTACTGGTGCCCTCATCGGCAAGCACATGGACAAAGTAAAGGCTCAGGCTGAGGCTGTGAAGAATGCACAGGTAGAGTCTGTAACAGACGCTAACGGTCTGCAGGCCGTGAAGCTGACCTTCGACTCTGGTATTCTGTTCGCTACTGGTAAGTATGCCCTGAACGCAAGCTCAAAGGCTGCCCTGAACCAGTGCGCTACACTGCTGAAGAACAACACAGACTGCGATATCGCCATTTATGGCCACACCGACAGCACTGGTTCTGACGCTGTCAACAATCCTCTGTCTGTAAACCGCGCTAAGGCCGTGCAGAGCTACCTGCTCGCACAGGGCGTTGCCGCTTCACAGATTCGCGTAGCTGACGGTCAGGGTTCTACCAACCCCGTTGCCGACAACTCAACAGCTGCAGGTCGTCAGCAGAACCGTCGTGTAGAGATCTATATGTATGCTTCTGAGGCCATGATCAAGGCTGCCGAGGCAGGAACACTGAAGTAATCCGGAAGGTTTGAAATTCTTAAGAAAAACATTGATAAGAGTCGTGGTGGCATTCTTTGCCTCCACGATTCTTGCTGTAATAGTATTCAGGTTTGTCCCCGTGTATTACACCCCGCTGATGGTTCTGAGGCTCACGCAGCAGGATCACCTGAAGCTGAAGCACCACTGGGTGCCGCTGGAGGAGATGTCGCCCCACATGCCACAGGCCGTGATGGGCAGTGAGGATGCCAACTTCCTGAAGCATCATGGCTTCGACTTCAAGGCCATCGAGTATGCTGCCAAGCGCAACATGGAGCACCCGGAGAAGAACAAGCTGGGCGCATCGACCATCTCGCAGCAGACGGCCAAGAACGTCTTTCTGTGGCCCGGACGCTCGTGGCTGAGAAAAGGACTGGAGACCTACTTCACGGTGCTGATAGAGCTGTGCTGGTCGAAGGAGCGCATCATGGAGGTGTATCTGAACTCCATCGAGACGGGCGATGGCATCTATGGCGTAGAAGCCGTGGCCAGAGAGCATTTTGGCTGTAGCGCCAAAGACCTCACCGTGAACCAGTGTGCGCTGATAGCAGCCACGCTGCCCAATCCCCGTAAGTACAGTTCGCAGAACCCCAGCAAGTACATGAAGAAGCGCCAGCGTGCCATCAGGCATAATATGAAGTTCGTGGAGCCGCTGGGACGAAAAAAGTGACGGAATGACTTGGCTGTTAGAAGAAATCTTCGTATCTTTGCCGTCAGATATATATGTAATTCTAACAACAACAACTAAAATATAGTAATTATGGAAAATAATGCTCAGCTTATTGCCCAGTGCGAGGCAGTTGCTAAGGAATGGTTGTCGCCCGCTTTCGACGAGGACACACGTAAGGAAGTACAGGCTATGCTCGATGCCGAGGATAAGTCTGCCTTGATAGATGCGTTCTACCAGAACCTGGAGTTCGGTACGGGCGGCCTGCGCGGCATCATGGGTGCAGGTACCAACCGCATGAACAAATATATCGTAGGCATGGCCACACAGGGCTTTGCCAACTACATCAACAAGGCTTTCCCCGGCAAGCAGAGCGCCGTGGTGGTGGGTCACGACTGTCGTAACAACGGTCGCCTCTTCGCAGAGACCGTGGCAGACATCTTCTCGGCCAATGGCATCAAGGTGTATCTGTTCGAGAGCCTGCGTCCTACACCCGAGATCTCTTTCGCCATCCGTCAGCTGGGATGTCAGGCAGGTGTCAACGTGACAGCCTCTCACAACCCACGCGAGTACAACGGCTACAAGGCCTACTGGGACGACGGTGCACAGGTGCTGGCTCCACACGATAAGGGTATCATCGACGAGGTGAACAAGGTGAAGATCCAGGACGTGAAGTTCGAGGGTAACAAGGACCTCATCGTGCCCATCGGCGGTGAGATGGACTGGGACTACATCCAGGCTGTCAAAGAGGCAATGGTAGATCAGGACGTCATCCTGCGTCAGAAGGACCTGAACATCGTCTATTCACCCATGCACGGCACAGGTCGTGTGATCATTCCTATGGCTCTGCGCTCATGGGGCTTCCAGAACATCCACGTGGTGCCCGAGCAGATGGTCATCGACGGCAACTTCCCCACGGTGGTTTCGCCTAACCCCGAGAATGCCGAGGCTATGACCCTGGGTATGAAACTGGGTACGAAGCTGAATGCCGACCTGGTGATTGCCTCTGACCCCGATGCCGACCGTCTGGCCATCGTTTGTCGCAACGCGAAGGGCGAGTGGGAAATTCTGAACGGTAACCAGACCTGCATGATGTTCTGCTGGTATATCATTGCCAACAAGAAGAAACTGGGTCAGCTGAAGGGTAACGAGTTCCTGGTGAAGACCATCGTTACCACCGAGGTGATTGCCGAGATTGCCAAGAAGAACGGCGTAGAATATAAGGACTGCTATACTGGCTTCAAGTGGATTGCCAACGAGATTCGTGTCAACGAGGGCAAGAAGAAGTACATCGGTGGCGGTGAGGAGTCGTTCGGCTTCCTGCCATTTGACAAGGTGCGCGATAAGGACTCTCCAGCATCTATCTGTCTGATTTGCGAGATTGCTGCATGGGCACGCGATAACGGCAAGACCCTCTACGACCTGCTGATGGACATTTATGCTGAATACGGATTCTCTCGTGAGGTGACCATCAACGTGGTTCGTCCTGGTAAGACTGGTGCCGACGAGATTAAGCAGATGATGAGCGACTTCCGTGCTAATCCTCCCAAGGAGCTGGGCGGCAGCAAGGTTTGTCTGTGGAAGGACTACCAGTCGCTGGAGGCTAAGAAGGCCGATGGCAGCGTGGAGAAGCTCGACATGCCCGACACGTCTAACGTGCTGCAGTGGTTCTGCGAGGATGGCACCAAGGTGAGTGTACGTCCTTCAGGTACCGAGCCTAAGATCAAGTTCTATCTGGAGATCAAGGATCCCAGCTTCAAGTGTGCCGGTTGCTACGAGCGTTGCACCAAGGCTGCCAACGAGAAGGTAGAGCGCATCAAGAAGGATCTGAACCTCTAAGACGCAAAAAGGGTAGGGCACACCATTGTAGCTCATCCCTCTAAGCATATAGCCCCTAAGGTCGTCAATGGCTTTAGGGGCTTTTTAGTAAATGAAGCTAGAAAAAGTCCCAAAACAAAAAAAGACTCCCTTTCTTGCGAAAAGAAGTCTTTAGTAGTCGATAGGGGAATCGAACCCCTATGCCAAGATTGAGAATCTTGTATCCTAACCATTAGATGAATCGACCATGGTTGTTGATAAAAAGTGGTAGTCGATAGGGGAATCGAACCCCTATGCCAAGATTGAGAATCTTGTATCCTAACCATTAGATGAATCGACCAGACTCGGAGCGGAAGCTGGGGGATTCGAACCCCCGGTACGGGAACCCGTACGGCAGTTTAGCAAACTGCTGGTTTCAGCCACTCACCCAAACTTCCTCGGTTGTTCCCTTGTGGGTCTCCGAAAAGCATTCTCGCTCAAATGCGGGTGCAAAGGTAAGCATAATTTTCTGAACCTGCAAATTTTCTCGGCATAATTTTCAAAAAAAGTTTCGTTTTATGCCCTTTGTCACCCTCCTTATGCGTGCGCGTTTATTTTTATTTTTTACTTTTTTACTGAATTGTGTTGTTGTTTGAGTTTTATTTGTTACTTTTGCACTCGCTAACGAAAAAGAACAATATTGTTATTACAAAAATATCTTTATGAATTTCACTTTGTTAATCACTGTCGTTTTGACAGCTATTACTCTGGTGGCAGGCGCCTATGTGGTGGCAAAGCTATTGGGACCACGTTCCTATAATAAGGTGAAAGGAGAGCCGTTTGAGTGCGGTATTCCTACGCGTGGCAGTAGCTGGATTCCCATCACCGTGGGCTACTATTTGTTTGCCATCTTATTCCTCATGTTCGATGTGGAAACTGTTTTCCTCTATCCATGGGCAGTTGTGGTGAAAGAGTTTGGTACGATGGCATTGCTGTCTATCGGCTTTTTCCTGTTGGTATTGGTATTAGGCCTGGCATATGCTTGGCGGAAAGGAGCTTTGGAATGGAAGTAAGAAAACCGAAAATCAAGGCTATCCCATACGACGAGTTCAAAGACAACGCGTCGCTGGAGAAACTGGTTGACGAGCTGCACGAAGGCGGTGTCAACGTGGTGACAGGTACACTGGACCAGATGATCAACTGGGGCCGTTCTAACTCCCTGTGGTCGCTGACCTTTGCCACATCATGCTGTGGTATCGAGTTTATGGCTTGTGGTTGCTCACGTTACGACTTCTCACGCTTTGGCTTTGAGGTGACGCGTAACTCTCCACGTCAGGCCGACCTGATCATGTGTGCTGGTACGATAACCCATAAGATGGCTCCTGCGCTGAAGCGTCTGTACGACGAGATGGCCGAGCCAAAGTATGTGGTGGCCGTAGGTGGCTGCGCTATCAGCGGCGGTCCCTTCAAAGGCAGTTATCACGTAGTGAAGGGCATTGAGGAAATCATCCCCGTGGATGTGTTTATCCCTGGCTGTCCTCCACGTCCGGAGGCTATCCTTTACGGTATGATGCAGTTGCAGCGTAAGGTGAAGGTGGAGAAGTTCTTTGGCGGTGCCAACCACAAGCAGAACAAGGACGAACGTGAGTTGGGCGTATCTAATGAGGAGCTCGTGGCACGTCGCTTAGGCGACCATCGTCGTGAGACTATCGTGGTGTCCGATGTACCCCAGGATTTTGTAGAAGAACTAAAAGAAAAGAAGGAGGAGCAGGCATGAAATTAGAGTTCTTATCATTTGACTTTGAGAAGTTCGCTAAGGAAATGCAGAACTTGAAAGACCAGAAGGGCTTCGACTTCCTGGTGACCATCGTCGGCGAAGACTTTGGCGAGGAAGGCCTGGGCTGTGTCTATATATTAGAGAATACGAACACGCATGAGCGCACGAGCGTGAAGACCATTGCCAAGGTAGTGGATGGTGAGAGCGTGATCCCCACGGTGACAAACCTGTGGAAAGGTGCTGACCTGCTGGAGCGCGAGGTGTTCGACTTCCTGGGCGTTAAGTTCCTGGGACACACCGACATGCGTCGCCTCTTCCTGCGTAACGACTTCCAGGGCTACCCCCTGCGTAAGGACTTCAAGGCTACAAACGAATATACGCTGGAGGACGACCAGGAGCCCGACTACGGACTGGAGTACAGTCTGGACAAGGACGGCAAACTGCACGTGAAGGAGAACCGCCTGTTTACGAACGACGACTACGTGGTGAACATCGGTCCTCAGCACCCCTCAACCCACGGCGTGCTGCGTCTGCAGACCGTGCTGGAGGGTGAGACCGTGAAGCGCGTATATCCTCACTTGGGTTATATCCATCGTGGTATTGAGAAGATGTGGGAGTCTATGACCTACCCACAGACCCTGGCCCTGACCGACCGTCTGAACTACCTCTGTGCCATGATGCAGCGCCACGCTCTGGTGGGCGTCATAGAAGAGGCCATGGAGGTGGAGCTGACCGACCGTATTCACTATATCCGTACGATCATGGACGAGCTGCAGCGACTGGACAGCCACCTGCTGTTCACCTCATGCTGTGCTCAGGACTTGGGTGCACTCACAGCCTTCCTCTATGGCATGCGCGATCGTGAACACGTGCTGAACGTGATGGAGGAGACCACCGGCGGACGCCTGATTCAGAACTACTATCGCATTGGCGGTCTGCAGGACGACATCGATCCTAACTTCGTGAAGAACGTGAAGGACCTGATTAAGTATCTGCGCCCCATGATTCAGGAGTATATGGATGTGTTTGGTAATAACATCATCACACACAACCGCTTGGAGAACGTGGGTCCAATGTCGCTAGAGGATTGTATCAACTATGGTGTGACAGGTCCTGCCGGACGTGCTTCTGGCTGGAAGAACGACGTGCGCAAGAACCACCCCTACGATATGTATGGCAAGGTGGACTTCGAACAGTGTCTGGAGACCAGCAACGACTCTATGGGTCGTTATATGGTGCACATCAACGAGATGTATCAGAGCTTGAACATCATCGAACAGCTCATCGACAATATTCCTGAGGGCGACTTCTACGTGAAGCAGAAGCCTATCATCAAGGTGCCCGAGGGACAGTGGTACTTCTCTGTGGAGGGTGCTGCCGGTGAGTTTGGTGTTTATCTCGACTCAAAGGGCGACAAGAGCCCTTACCGCATGAAGATGCGTCCTATGGGTCTCTCGCTCGTTGGAGCACTCGATCCGATGCTGCGCGGACAGAAGATTGCCGACCTGGTGACCACTGGCGCTGCCATCGACATTGTTATACCTGATATTGATAGATAGTATGGAACATATATTCGATTTTTCACAGGTGACCACCTGGTTCCACGACCTGCTGACGCTGACGTTGGGACTGGGCGACTTCTGGGCCATACTCATTGAGTGTGTCCTCGTGGGCGCAGCTGTGCTGGGTGCCTACTCGGTCATCGCTATGATTCTGATTTTCATGGAGCGTAAGGTCTGCGCTTACTTCCAGTGCCGTATCGGCCCGGTGCGCGTAGGTCCTTGGGGCTTGCTGCAGGTCGTTGCCGACGTACTGAAGATGCTCATCAAGGAGATCTTCTTTGTGGATAAGGCCGACAAGTTGCTCTACATCGTAGCTCCCTTCCTGGTCATCTTCGGTTCGGTAGGCGCTTTCTGCTTCCTGCCCTGGAACCGCGGTGCTCATATCCTGGACTTCAACGTAGGTGTGTTCCTGCTCACAGCCATCTCTTCGATTGGCGTGGTAGGCATCTTCCTGGCAGGTTGGGGTTCTAACAACAAGTACTCGGTGGTATCGGCCATGCGTTCGGCTGTGCAGATGATCTCTTACGAGATGTCACTCTGTCTGTGTCTGATCACGGCAGTCATCCTGACAGGTACGATGCAGGTGAGTGGTATCGTGGAGGCACAGAGCGGTCCTTGGGGATGGCTCATCGTGCAGGGACATGTGCCCGCACTGATTGCCTTCGTGGTGTTCCTCATTGCTGGTAATGCTGAGGCCAACCGTGGCCCCTTCGACATGGCAGAGGCTGAGAGTGAGCTGACAGCCGGTCACCACACCGAATACAGCGGTATGGGCTTCGGCTTCTTCTATCTGGCAGAGTTCCTGAACCTGTTTATCATTGCAGGTATCGCTGCTACTGTGTTCCTGGGCGGATGGGCTCCTATCCAGATTGGTGTAGAGGCCTTCGACGAGGTGATGCAGTACATCCCCGGTATCGTGTGGTTCATGGGTAAGGCCTTCCTGCTGGTATGGCTGCTGATGTGGATTAAGTGGACTTTCCCACGTCTGCGTATCGACCAGATACTGAAGCTGGAGTGGAAGTATCTGATGCCTATGGCACTCATCAACCTGGTGCTGATGACAGTCGTAGTGGCTTTAGGTCTTTATATTAAATAAGGTGAAGCAAAATGGAAAACAATAAATCATATTTCGGAGAGCTGGGACACGGCATCAAGACGTTGGCCACCGGTATGAAGGTCACCCTCGGTGAATACTTCAAGGACTACTGGACCAACAAGTCAACAGAGCAGTACCCAGAGAACCGTAAGACAACGCTCCACGTGTCTAAGCGTCATCGTGGACGCCTGGTCTTTAAACGTAATGAAGACGGTGCCTACAAATGCACGGCCTGCACACTATGTGAGAAGGCTTGCCCTAATGGTACCATTAAGATAACGGCCCACATGGCTGAAGACCCTGAGACGGGAAAGAAGAAAAAGGTGCTCGACGACTATCAGTACGACCTGGGCGACTGTATGTTCTGTCAGTTGTGCACCAATGCCTGCAACTTTGATGCTATCGAGTTTACGAATGACTTCGAGAACGCTACGTTCGACAGAGGTGCATTGGTGCTCCACCTGGACAAGGAAGTGTATCAGGGCGGTTCGCTGCCCAACATTCAGGATGGTGGTGCCGAATGGCAGGTTGGTAAGTTTAACACGAAAAAGAAGTAAAGAAAGACTATGGCAAATTTAGTAGTATTTTGCATTCTTGCAGTAGTCATCCTGGGTTCAGCTTTGCTGTGCGTGATGACGAAGCGAATCATGCGAGCTGCAACATTCATGTTGTTTGTGCTCTTTGGCGTAGCAGGTCTCTACTTCCTGCTTGACTATACTTATCTTGGTGCTGCCCAGATAGCTGTCTATGCTGGTGGTGTAACCATGATATATGTATTTGCTATTCAGCTTGTTAGTAAGCGTACACTTCAGGGATTGGTTGAGCGCGTCAAGTGCTCACGTATGCTCTGGGGTGGCCTCGTGTCGCTGGTCAGCCTGGCTACCGTCGTCATGGTGTTCCTGAAGAACAACTTCATTCTGTGGGGAGGCATGATGCCCGATACAGAGGTGCCTATGAAAGAGATAGGTCATGCACTGGTGGGTAGCGATAAGTATCAATATGTACTGCCTTTCGAGTTTATCTCAGTGTTCCTGCTGGCATGTATCATCGGCGGTTTGGTTGTTTCACGTAAAAAGGAGGATTAAGCTATGGTACCTGTAGAATGTTATTTTGTGCTGAGTGCACTCTTGTTCTTTATTGGTGTTTTCGGCTTCGTCACCCGTCGCAACCTGATTGCCATGCTCATCTCTATTGAGCTGGTACTGAATGCCGTAGATATCAACTTTGCTGCATTCAACCGTCTGCTGTTCCCTGGCGAGTTCGAGGGCTTCTTTATGACCCTGTTCTCGATTGGTGTCAGTGCGGCTGAGAGTGCTGTGGCTATTGCAATTATTATCAATGTCTATCGTAACTTCAAGAGCGATAGCGTGGAAAGTATAACTAACATGAAAGGATAAAACGCTATGATCTACGAATTATCTTATTTGATTCTGCTTCTGCCGCTGCTGTCCTTCCTTGTGTTAGGACTGGCTGGCATGAAGATGCAGCACAAGACTGCCGGACTGATTGGCACTTGTTCGCTGTCGCTGGTTACACTCCTGTCTTACTGGACGGCCTTTGCTTACTTCACGGCCGACCGTGTAAATGGTATCTACCAGACTATCGTACCTTATAACTTCACCTGGTTGCCACTCGGTAATCTGCACTTTGATATGGGTATCCTTCTGGATCCTATCTCGGTGATGATGCTTGTGGTTATCTCTACGGTGTCGTTGATGGTTCACATCTATTCGTTTGGCTATATGCATGGTGAAAAGGGCTTCCAGCGCTACTACGCATTCCTGAGCCTGTTTACCATGTCTATGCTGGGTCTTGTGTTGGCCACCAACATCTTCCAGATGTATATGTTCTGGGAGCTGGTGGGTGTCTCTTCTTATCTGCTCATCGGTTTCTACTATCCTTTGAAGCCTGCTATCGCAGCCAGTAAGAAGGCATTCATCGTGACCCGCTTTGCCGATATGTTCTTCCTCGTGGGTATCCTGACCTTTGGTTACTTCACTGATTCGTTCAGCTTCTCGTTTGCTGGCGATATCGTGATGGGGCAGGGCACAACACCCTTCATCGAGGGTAACATCGCAAAAGCGGTGGCTGCTGGTGGTTTCATCATTCCTACTGCCCTGGTACTGATGTTCATCGGTGGTGCTGGTAAGAGTGCCATGTTCCCACTGCACATCTGGTTGCCAGACGCCATGGAAGGACCAACACCTGTATCGGCACTGATTCACGCCGCTACGATGGTTGTGGCTGGTGTGTTCCAGATTGCACGTATGTTCCCCCTGTGGATTGAATATGCACCTCAGGCCATGAGTATCGTGGTATGGGTGGGCGTGATTACCGCTTTCTATGCAGCTGCTGTGGCTTGTGCCCAGAGCGACATCAAGCGTGTGCTGGCCTTCTCTACAATCTCTCAGATTGCCTTTATGATGGTGGCCCTGGGTGTATCGCTGCCTGGTCATCATGGTGCGGTGCTCGACAACCATGCACAGCTGGGTTATATGGCTGGTATGTTCCACCTGTTCACCCACGCTATGTTCAAGGCTTGCCTGTTCTTGGGAGCCGGTTGCATTATCCATGCTGTTCATAGCAACGAGATGGCGCTGATGGGTGGCTTGCGTAAGTATATGCCTATCACACATATCACCTTCCTGATTTCGTGTCTGGCCATCGCTGGTATCCCCTTCTTCTCGGGCTTCAGCTCAAAGGATGAGATTATCACCGCCTGCATGGAGTACAGTCCTGTGGTGGGTTGGATTATGACAGGTATCGCTGCCATGACTGCCTTCTACATGTTCCGCTTGTACTACGGTATTTTCTGGGGTACTGAGAACAAGGAGGCACATGCACATCATACACCACACGAGGCTCCACTGACCATGACCATCCCCTTGATTGTGCTGACAGTGATTACCGTCGGTGTGGGCATTTACACCACCATCGCTGGTTTTGCTGGTTGGGGCGGTTCGTTTGGCAGCTTCGTTTCTGCAGCTGGTACCGACTACACCATCCACTTCAACACACAGATTGCAGCCACCTCTACCGTGATTGCTATTCTGAGCATTTGTCTGGCCACCTATATTTATAAGGGTGAGAGTCAGCCTATAGCCGACCGCCTGTACAAGACGTTCCCCAAGTTGCACCGTGCAGCCTATAAGCGTTTCTATCAGGACGAGATTTGGCAGTATGTGACTCATCGTATTATCTTCCGTTGTGTCTCTACACCAATTGCTTGGTTCGACCGTCATGTTGTGGATGGTACGTTCAACTTCCTGGCATGGGGTGCCAATGAGGGAGGCGAGAGCCTTCGTAGCTGGCAAAGCGGTGACGTACGTAAGTATGCAGTATGGTTCCTGACTGGCACCGTTGCATTAACATTAATCCTTTTATGCATCTAAAGCGATATGAATATACTTAGTTTATTTGTACTGATTCCAGCCCTGATGCTTTTGGGATTGTGGGTAGCCCGCAATGTCAATCAGGTGCGTGGTGTGATGGTGACCGGTTCGTCACTTCTGCTGGTCCTGTCAATATGGCTTTGCTACTTTTTCGTAAGCGAGCGTAGTGCAGGCAATACCGACGAGATGTTGCTGGTGGCATCGACACCTTGGTTCGAGCCTCTGAACATCGCTTATAGCGTCGGTGTGGACGGCATCTCTGTCGTTATGCTGCTCTTGTCAAGCATCATCGTGTTCACCGGTACTTTTGCCTCTTGGCAGTTGAAGCCCATGACCAAGGAGTATTTCCTGTGGTTCACCCTTCTTTCTACGGGTGTGTATGGCTTCTTTATTTGCACAGACATGTTCACCATGTTCATGTTCTACGAGGTAGCTCTGATTCCTATGTATCTGCTGATTGGTGTGTGGGGTAGCGGCCGCAAGGAGTACTCAGCTATGAAACTCACCTTGATGCTGATGGGTGGTTCTGCATTGCTGATTCTTGGTATCCTTGGTATCTACTACTTCAGTGGTCATACCACGATGAATGTCAATGAGATTGCTGCTATGCACAACATCGATCCTGATATTCAGAATGTGTTCTTCCCCTTCATCTTCATTGGTTTCGGTGTGCTGGGCGCTCTGTTCCCCTTCCACACATGGTCTCCCGACGGTCATGCTTCGGCACCTACAGCGGTATCCATGTTGCACGCAGGCGTGCTGATGAAGTTGGGAGGCTATGGCTGTTTCCGTATCGCCATGTATCTGCTGCCAGATGCCGCACAGGATCTGTCGTGGATCTTCTTGATATTGACCACCATCTCTGTGGTTTATGGTGCCCTCTCAGCATGTGTGCAGACCGACCTGAAGTACATTAATGCCTATTCTTCAGTATCTCACTGTGGACTGGTGCTCTTTGCCCTTCTGATGATGTCGCAGACAGCCGTTACAGGTGCTATCCTGCAGATGTTGTCTCACGGTCTGATGACAGCCCTCTTCTTTGCGCTGATTGGTATGATCTACGGACGTACACACACACGTGACATCCGTGAGTTGGCCGGTCTGATGAAGATTATGCCTTTCCTGGCTGTAGGTTATGTGATTGCTGGTTTGGCCAACTTGGGTCTGCCTGGCTTCTCAGGCTTCATTGCCGAGATGACCATCTTCGTGGGTTCGTTTGGCGCTAAGCCTTTGGCTGGCGACCCAGATACCTCGTTCCGTATGGTTGCTACTATCATTGCATGTATGTCTATTGTGGTGACAGCCGTTTATATCCTGCGTGTGGTAGGCAAGATTCTGTATGGTGAGGTTGAGAACAAGCACTACCTCGAACTGACAGACGCTACATGGGATGAGCGCTTTGCAGTGATCTGCCTGATTTTCTGCGTGGCAGGTCTGGGTGTATGTCCTTTCCTGTTCAGCGACATGATTTCGCCAGCAGCAGGCAACATTCTTCGTTCAATTGGTGTAATGTAATACTGTAGTAAAGATGAACTATTCACAATTCTTAAATATGATTCCTGAGGCCACCCTGATGCTGGCCTTGGTGCTGGTATTCTTTGCCGACTTTGCACTGTATAAGAGCGAGCGCAAGACGTTTGTGCTTGGCGTGCTGACTGGTGCACTGCTGTTGTGCCAGCTGGTGCCTTGCTTCCTGGCAGAGCCTGCTACGGCTTTTGGAGGAATGTATGTGTCTTCTCCTATCGTTAATGTGATGAAGACCATTCTGACACTGGGTACCTTTATCGTGGTTGTTATGTCGCAGAAGTGGATGGCCTCCAACACGAAACTCTCTGGTGAGTTCTATATGCTGGTGCTTTCTACGCTGTTGGGCATGTACATGATGATGTCTGCAGGTCATTTCCTGCTGTTCTTCCTTGGCTTGGAGATGGCTTCAGTGCCTATGGCATGTCTGGTGGCCTTCGACCGCTATAAGAAGAAATCAGCCGAGGCTGCAGCAAAGTATATCCTCACAGCTACATTCTCGAGTGGTGTGATGCTCTATGGTATCTCGTTCCTCTATGGTGCTGTGGGTACGTTGTACTTCGACGATATGGCTGCTTCAATTGAGCTGACACCACTCACTATTATGGGTATGGTATTCTTCTTCAGTGGCTTGGGCTTTAAGATTTCCTTGGTTCCGTTCCACTTCTGGACAGCAGACACCTATGAAGGTGCACCAACCCCAATCACCGGTTATCTGAGTGTTGTATCAAAGGGTGCTGCCACGCTGACGCTGGCAATCATTTTGATGCACGTGTTCGGTCGTCTGGTAGAGTATTGGGAGCCCCTGCTTTGGATTGTCATCATGCTGACCATCACAGTAGGTAACCTGTTCGCCATCCGTCAGACCGAGTTGAAGCGCTTCATGGCCTTCTCGTCAATCTCTCAGGCCGGTTATATCATGTTGGCTGTGATTGGCAACTCTGCACAGAGCCTGACCGCCCTAACCTTCTACGTGCTGGTTTACGTGGCAGCTAATATGGCTGTGTTCACTGTTATCAGCGCGGTAGAGGAGAGTAATGGAGGTCGCACCGATATGGCTGCATACAATGGACTCTATGCCACCAATCCTAAGTTGTCGCTACTGATGACGCTGGCTCTGTTCTCATTGGCTGGTATTCCTCCTTTTGCAGGTATGTTCTCAAAGTTCTTTGTGTTCATGGCTGCAGTAGGAGGTCATGAGAGTGCGCCCTTCTGGCCATACTTTGTGGTGTTTATAGCCTTGATTAATACGGTAGTGTCGCTCTACTACTATCTGCTGATTGTAAAAGCAATGTATATCACCAAGACCGAAGAGCCACTGCCAACCTTTAAGAATGGTGCAGCTATCAATTGGAGCCTTGCGATCTGTACAATTGGCATCCTGTTGTTTGGCGTTTGCTCATGCATCTATGAGTGGATTGACAAGGCTGCAGTAGCTTTGTAATGATGAGTTTACTAGATATTATACTACTTTCAATAGCGCTTGCGATGGACTGCTTCACGGTATCCATCGCAAGCGGCTTTATTCTTCGCGTCAAGTCATGGCGCGTGATTTTGCAGATCAGTTTCCTATTCGGCTTCTTCCAAGCTATGATGCCGCTGATTGGCTGGCTTTTGATGGGGCATTTTACTCGCTATGTAGAAAGCTTTGGTCATTGGCTTGCCTTTGGCTTATTGGCCTTTCTTGGTGGAAAGATGATTCGCGAATCGTTCTTGCCCGAGGAGCATCAGACATTCAATCCCCGCAGGCTTCGCACCCAGTTGCTACTGGCAGTAGCCACCAGTATCGATGCCTTAGCCGTTGGCATCTCGTTGGCTGTAACGGGCTATACGAGCCTTACATCATTAGTAGTGCCATTGGTTTGGATAGGTCTTGGCTCTTTCCTTTTTGGCGTAGTAGGCCATTTATTGGGCTTGCGTTTTGGAAATTTAGCAAACCGTTTCTTACGTCCCGAGTTGTTAGGTGGCATTATTCTTATTGCTATTGGTGTAAAGGTGTTGTTGAGTTAATCTTCTCAAATATGGCTTTTATCTCGCTAATTATTTGTAATTTTGCAGTCGAAAAAGAAAAGTTAGAAGATGAAAGCAATAAAAGCAGCTTTGTTTGACCTTGATGGCGTTGTTTTTGATACCGAGAAACAGTACACTGTTTTCTGGGGAGAACAGTGCCGCCTGTATCATCCCGAATATCCAGGATTGGAACACGAGATAAAGGGTCAGACACTGGATCAGATATACGAGCATTGGTGGAGTGGGGACTTGAAGAAAGAGCGTGCGGTTATTACTCAACGCCTCAATGATTTCGAGGCACAGATGGCTTTCGAGTATGTAGAAGGCTTCGAACATTTTGTGGCCGACTTGCGTGCTCATGGTGTAAAGACAGCCGTGGTGACAAGTTCTAATCAGCCCAAGATGCAGAGCGTCTTTCGCGCCAGAAAGGAATTCCAGCAGCTCTTCGATGCCATTCTGACGAGTGAGGACTTTGCCGAAAGCAAACCATCGCCAGATTGCTATTTGAAAGGAGCTGCTCGCTTCTCTTTAGCCCCCTCAGAGTGTGTAGTCTTTGAAGACAGCTTCAATGGGCTCAAATCGGGTAGGGCAGCCAATATGTTTGTAGTCGGCTTGACCACAACCAATTCAGAAGAATCAATCAAACCGCTATCTGATGTTCAGATAGCCAACTATAAAGGACTGTCGTACGACAGCCTTGTTCAACTATTTAACGCTTAATTATTGTATAGAAAAATGGCAGGATACTTAGTATCAGATGAACGCAAGGTGACTACTCACCGCTTCATCGAGATGAAACAGAAAGGTGAAAAGATTTCGATGCTTACGTCGTATGACTTTACTACTGCTGGTATAGTAGATAAGGCCGGTATCGACGGCATCCTGATAGGCGATTCAGCTTCTAACGTGATGGTGGGCAACTCTACCACACTGCCTATGACCGTGGATCAGATGATTTATCATGCTCGTTCGGTGGTGAATGCTGTGAAGCGCGCCCTCGTGGTTTGCGACATGCCCTTTGGTAGCTATCAGACCGGAGTACACGATGGTGTTACCAATGCTATTCGTATCATGAAGGAGAGTGGCTGTGATGCCGTGAAGATGGAGGGCGGTGTAGAGATTCTCGATACCGTCAAGGCTATTCTGGATGCTGGTATCCCCGTGATGGCACACCTGGGACTGACCCCACAAAGCATCAATAAGTTTGGCACCTATGCAGTTCGTGCTAAGGAGGATCGCGAGGCTGCTAAGCTCATTTCTGATGCAAAGGCGCTGGCAGAGGCCGGTTGTTTTGGCGTAACCCTGGAGAAGGTGCCCGCTGCTTTGGCTAAGCAGGTGACCGACGAGATCAGCGTTCCAACTATCGGTATTGGTGCCGGTAATGGTTGTGACGGTCAGATTCTCGTTGTAGCCGATATGCTGGGCATGACTCAGGGCTTCTCACCCCGTTTCTTGCGTCGCTATGCTAATCTGAATGAGGTGATGACCGATGCAATTGGCCAGTATGTCTCAGACGTGAAGAGTGGTGACTTCCCCAACGAAAAGGAATCCTATTAAAAACAAACATATTATTAAAGACTAAAAAACTATCTAACGTTATGAAACAATTCAATGACAAAGACTTTGTGCTGGAGAACGAGGTAGCTCGTGATCTCTATCACAACCATGCTGCCAAGATGCCAATCATTGACTATCACTGTCATTTGATTCCCGAAATGGTGGCCAAGGATCATAAGTTTAAGAGCATCACCGAGTTGTGGCTTGGTGGTGACCACTATAAGTGGCGTGCAATGCGTACCAATGGCGTTGATGAACGCTATTGCACGGGTAAGGACACCACCGACTGGGAGAAGTTTGAGAAGTGGGCAGAGACGGTGCCTTACACCTTCCGTAACCCGCTTTATCACTGGACCCACCTGGAACTGAAGACTGCTTTTGGTATCGAGAAACTATTGTCGCCCAAGACTGCCCGTGAGATCTTCGATGAGTGCAATGACAAACTCCAGAATGATCCCAACTTCACAGCACGCGGACTGATGCGTCACTACAATGTGGAGTGTGTATGTACCACCGACGATCCCGTCGATGATCTTCATAACCACATCAAGTATGCCAAGGTTCGCACCGAGAAAGACCCCTTGATGATTCCTGCATGGCGTCCGGACAAGGCTATGAATATCGAAAAGCCTGAATTTGCCAAGTATGTAGAACAGTTGGGGCAGGTTGCCGATGTTCATATTACCACCTTTGCTGACATGCTTGATGCCCTCCAGAAGCGTCATGACTTCTTTGCCGCTCAGGGATGTAAGCTCAGCGATCACGGTATCGAAGAGTTCTATGATGAGGAGTACACCGACTCGCAGATTGAGACTATCTTCGAGAAAGCCCTGCGTGGACAGCAGTTGTCTGAGTATGAAGTACGTCAGTTTAAGAATTGTTTCCTGACGCGCATGGCCGAGATGGATGCCGAGTCCGACTGGACTCAGCAGTTCCACTATGGCGCTATTCGCGACAACAACACGAAGATGTACAACAGCCTTGGTCCCGACACCGGCTTCGACTCTATCGGCGAGTTCAACACAGCCCGAGCCATGTCTAAGTTCCTCAACAAGTTGAACATGGAAGACAAGCTCACGCGTACCATATTATATACGTTGAATCCTTGTGCCAACGAGGTGATTGCCACCATGCTGGGCAACTTCCAGGGAGGCGAGCCCGGTAAGATCCAGTTTGGTTCAGGTTGGTGGTTCAACGACCAGATGGACGGCATGGTACGCCAGATGAACGCCCTCTCGGTGCTGGGTCTGCTGAGTCGTTTTGTGGGCATGCTCACCGACTCACGTTCGTTCCTCAGCTATCCTCGTCACGAGTATTTCCGTCGCATTCTGTGCAATCTGCTGGGAAACGACGTAGAGCGTGGCCTGCTGCCCGACGATCGCGAGACGCTGGCCCGCATGGTAGAGGATATCTCTTACAATAACGCACGTCGCTACTTCAAGTTCTATTAAGCAGCCGGCATGTGCCTAGAGGTTTGCCGTAACTAAAGTGCCCCTTTGGTTACGGCAAACTTGTGTTTTAGTTACGCCAAACCTATGCTTTCGTTACGTTAAACTTACGCTTTGTTTACGCCAAACCAACGCTTTTATTCTAGTAAACTATAGCAATATTATAATGAGAGGGTATGTAATGCGTTAAAAAATATTAACGAATTTTGAAAATAGCAAATCAATTACTCCCAAAATGCTAACTTTTTGCTACCTTTGCAAACGGAAATTATTATATAGAAAACAACGTTATGTTAGCATATAAGAAAATTCTTCTCCTCGTCATGACAGCCTTTTTTGTTGTTGGCTGTGGTAGTCAGAAGGATGTTCCCTATTTTCAAAACTCTCAGAAAGTAGATTTATCTCAGTCACAATATTTGTATGATGCTCGCATCATGCCTAAGGATCAGCTGAATATCACCGTCAGTGCTATCGACGATGAAGCCGTCGTAGCTTTCAACCTGACCATTCCTACGCCTTACACCGTAGGTCAGCGCAGCTCCTACTCTCAGGCTATGCTGCAGACCTATCTGGTGGACAACGATGGAAATATCAATTTTCCCATTGTCGGTCAGTTGCATGTTGGCGGTCTGACCAAGTCGCAGGCAGAGCGCATGATTGAGGATAAGATTAAGCCCTATGTTAATGCTTCGGTCAACCCCATCGTGACTGTCCGCATGACAGGCTACCAAATCTCTGTGCTTGGTGAGGTGGCTCGTCCAGGTACATTCAATGTGTCTCGTGAGAAAATCACAATACTTGAGGCGCTGGCACAGGCTGGCGACTTGACTATCTACGGTCAGCGTAAGAACGTGCAGCTGATTCGTGAAGACTCTACAGGTCAGAAGTCTATCCATACCTTCGACCTCACCGATGCCAACATCATCAACTCACCGTACTTCTATCTTCAGCAGAACGATGTGGTGTACGTGACTCCTAACAAAGTGAAGGCGCAGAACTCTAGCGTTGGTAGCATGACCTCCCTTTGGTTCTCGGCTACGTCTATCCTTATCTCGTTGACTTCGTTGTTGTATAACATACTTAAGAAATAGTTAAATGAGAGATTGAGATTCTATTCTCAATCTCTTTTTACATAACACAAACATAAAAAGAGAAGACAGAACATTATGTGTGGAATCGTAGGATATCTTGGAAAACGCGAGGCTTATCCAATACTCATTAAAGGATTGCGTCGCTTGGAATATCGTGGTTACGACTCTGCTGGCGTAGCAATGATTAACGATAATGGCGAACTGAATGTCTATAAGTCAAAAGGTAAAGTCGATAATCTTTGTGAGTATTGTGCGGACAAGAACGTGAGTGGCACTGTCGGAATAGCTCATACACGTTGGGCAACGCATGGCGAGCCCTCTTCGCGCAATGCCCATCCACATTATTCTGAGAGCCACAATCTGGCCATTATCCATAATGGTATCATCGAGAACTATGCAGAGCTGAAGGCTAAGTTGGTGTCTAAAGGTGTTAAATTTGTTTCCGATACCGACACAGAAGTGCTGATACAGTTGATAGAGTATGTCAAGGAGCACAAGAAGCTGGATCTTCTCACAGCCGTTCAGGTATCACTTTACCAGGTTATTGGCGCCTATGCCATTGCAGTTCTTGACAAGAACGATCCCGATCAGATCATTGCAGCACGCAAGCAAAGTCCTCTGGTGGTAGGTATTGGCGAAGACGAGTTCTTCCTGGGTTCAGATGCCAGTCCTATCGTGGAATATACACAGAAAGTGGTCTATCTCGAAGATGGCAACATCGCAGTGATACGTCGTGGCGAAGAACTGCACGTGGTCAGCATTCTTGGCGAAGAACAAGAACTGAACGTCAAGAAAGTAGACCTGGACCTCGGACAGATAGAAAAGGGAGGCTTCCCTCACTTTATGTTGAAGGAAATCTTTGAGCAACCCGATTGTCTGACAAACTGCATGCGTGGACGTATTAACGTGGAAGGTACTCATGTGACACTGTCGGCACTGATCGACTACAGACGTCAACTGCTTAGCGCCAAGCGCGTCGTTATCGTGGCCTGTGGCACCAGTTGGCATGCCGGTCTGATTGGTAAGCAAATCATCGAGAGCCTTTGTCGCATTCCAGTAGAAGTTGAATACGCCTCAGAGTTTAGATACCGCAATCCTGTGGTAGGCAAGGACGATGTCGTCATTGCCATCTCGCAGAGCGGTGAGACGGCCGATACCCTGGCAGCGGTACAGTTGGCTAAGGAAAAGGGCGCTTTTATCTACGGCGTCTGCAATGCCATTGGGTCATCGATACCGCGTGTCACCGACACAGGTACCTATATCCATGTAGGCCCCGAGATTGGTGTCGCTTCGACAAAAGCATTTACCGGTCAGGTCACTGTGCTCATCATGATGGCACTTGCCATGGGCGAGGCTAAAGGTACGATTAATCGCAAGGAATATTTGGAGATTGTAAAAGGGCTGAACGAAATACCCGATAAGATTCGCGAGGTGCTGAAGACCAACAACAAAGTGGCCGATCTGGCTCGCACATTCACTTATGCCCATAATTTCCTTTATTTGGGACGTGGCTATTCCTATCCCGTAGCTCTTGAGGGCGCTTTGAAACTGAAAGAGATTTCCTACATCCATGCCGAGGGTTATCCTGCGGCAGAGATGAAGCATGGACCTATCGCTCTGATAGACTCCGATATGCCTGTTGTCGTCATTGCCACTCACAATGCAATGTACGAGAAGGTATTGTCAAATATTCAGGAGATAAAAGCCCGTCAGGGTCGTGTGATTGCGCTCGTGTCTAGCGGCGACGACACCATCTCCAAGATTGCCGACGAGGTCATAGAACTTCCCGACGTTTTGGAATGTCTGGAACCGTTGGTGGCCACCGTGCCACTTCAGCTGTTGGCCTATCATGTTGCCGTTTGTAAAGGCAAGAATGTTGATCAGCCGAGAAACTTGGCGAAATCAGTTACTGTTGAATAATTTTTTTAAGGCGTGTCGTTTTTAATGACTCGCCTTTATTTTGGAATATGAGGATGAAAGACGTTACACTGGTCCTAGACGACGGGACACAATTTAAAGGAAAGTCGTTTGGTTACGAATCGCCTGTAGCAGGTGAGGTAGTGTTCAACACAGCAATGATGGGTTATCCAGAGTCATTGACCGACCCCAGTTATGCTGGACAGATGATGGTGCTCACTTTCCCCTTGGTGGGTAACTATGGTGTGCCCCGCTTCAGCATGGAAGAGAGTGGATTGGCTACCTTCATGGAGAGCGACCGCATCTATGCCACTGCACTCATTGTGAGTGACTATTCTGAGCAGTACTCACACTGGAATGCCTGCGAGTCGCTGGGCGACTGGCTGAAGCGCGAAAAGGTGCCTGGCGTCACAGGCATTGATACCCGTGCGCTCACCAAGGTGCTGCGCGAACATGGCGTCATGATGGGCCGTCTTGTGTTCGAGGGTATGCCCGACAACGTAGAGAAGCAAGATTACGATACCATCAACTGGGTGGAGCGCGTGTCATGTAAAGATATTATCCGCTACAACGAGGGTGCTGGCAAGAAAGTGGTGCTGGTGGACTGTGGTGTGAAGCATAACATCATCCGCTGCTTGGTTAATCGCGGTGTAGAGGTGATCAGAGTGCCCTGGAACTACGATTATACCGATATGGCTTTCGATGGTCTGTTCCTGGCCAATGGTCCTGGCGACCCCGACATGTGCGTAGATGCCGTAAACGTCTTGAAGAAGCAGATGTCAGATAGTCGTAAGCCCATCTGTGGTATCTGCATGGGTAACCAGTTGCTGGCTAAGGCAGGTGGCGCTACCATCTATAAACTGAAGTACGGTCATCGTTCTCATAACCAGCCCGTACGCGAGGTAGGCACCAATCGTTGTTATGTCACTTCACAGAACCACGGCTATGCCGTTGATGCCAGTACGCTGGGCAACGACTGGCGCGAGCTTTTTGTGAACATGAACGATGGCAGCAACGAAGGAATCCGCCATATGACATATCCTTGGTTCTCGTCACAGTTCCACCCCGAGGCCTGCTCAGGTCCTGTTGATACCGAATTTATGTTTGATCGTTTTATTGAGACATTATGAAAGACAGCCAAATAAAGAAAGTTCTGCTGCTGGGTAGCGGCGCATTGAAGATCGGCGAAGCCGGAGAGTTCGACTATAGTGGTTCGCAGGCCTTGAAAGCACTTCGTGAAGAAGGTGTGAAGACCGTGCTGATCAATCCAAATATTGCAACTGTTCAGACATCCGAGGGTGTAGCTGATGAGGTTTACTTCCTTCCTGTTCAGCCCTACTTCGTAGAGCGTGTGATTGAGAAAGAACGCCCCGACGGCATCCTGCTGGCCTTTGGTGGACAGACTGCCCTGAACTGTGGTGTAGAACTCTACCAGAGCGGTGTTCTGGAGAAATATAATGTGAAAGTGCTTGGCACCCCCGTGCAGGCCATCATGGACACCGAGGACCGCGAGCTCTTCGTAAAGAAGTTGGATGAGATTGGCGTAAAGACCATCAAGAGCGAAGCTTGCGAGACTATCGAGCAGGCACGTCAGGCTGCCAAGACCCTGGGTTATCCCGTCATCCTTCGTGCAGCTTATGCACTGGGAGGTCTGGGTTCAGGCTTTTGCGATAACGAGGAAGAATTGGACAAACTGGCCGAGAAAGCCTTTGCCTTCTCACCTCAGGTTTTGGTCGAGAAATCGCTGAAAGGCTGGAAAGAGATTGAATATGAGGTGGTGCGCGACCGCTACGACAACTGTATCACGGTGTGTAACATGGAGAACTTTGACCCTCTGGGTATCCACACCGGTGAGTCTATTGTCATCGCTCCTTCGCAGACACTTACCAACTCAGAGTATCACAAACTGCGTGCATTGGCCATCAAGATCATCCGTCATATCGGTATCGTGGGCGAGTGTAACGTTCAGTATGCCTTCGACCCTCAGTCAGAGGATTATCGCGTCATCGAGGTCAATGCCCGCCTGAGTCGTTCTTCAGCCTTGGCATCAAAGGCAACGGGTTATCCCTTGGCTTTCGTAGCTGCCAAGTTGGGTATGGGCTATGGCCTGTTTGAGTTGAAAAACTCTGTTACCAAGACGACTTCTGCATTCTTCGAGCCTGCTCTTGACTATGTGGTCTGCAAAATACCTCGTTGGGACCTCTCAAAATTCCATGGCGTAGATAAGGAACTTGGTTCTTCCATGAAGTCAGTAGGCGAGGTGATGGCCATCGGTCGCAATTTTGAAGAGGCCATTCAGAAAGGTCTGCGCATGATTGGTCAGGGCATGCATGGATTTGTTGAGAACAAGGAATTGAAGATTAATGATATCGATGCTGCACTGCGCGAGCCAACAGACAAGCGTATCTTCGTCATCTCGAAAGCGATGCATCAGGCTCAATACACCATCGACCGCATCCATGAGTTGACCAAGATTGACAAGTGGTTCCTCGAGAAATTGAAGCATATCATTGATATCGACGAACAACTGAAAGGCCAGAACATCAACACCGTTGACTCTGAGCTGCTTCGCAGTGCAAAGGTATATGGTTTCACAGACTTCCAGATAGCACGTGCCATGGGCTTAGAACAGGAGTTCTCCAACATGCACAAGGCGCTGATAGTAGTTCGCAACCGTCGTAAGCAACTGGGCATTGTGCCTGTCGTAAAGCAAATCGACACCCTGGCTGCCGAGTATCCCGCACAGACCAACTATCTCTACGTTACATATTCAGGCGTTGCCAACGATATTCAGTACGAGAACGACAGAAAGAGCATCATCGTATTGGGCTCTGGTGCTTATCGCATCGGTTCTTCTGTGGAGTTCGACTGGTGTGGCGTGCAGGCACTGAACACCATCCGTAAAGAAGGCTGGCGCTCGGTGATGATCAACTACAACCCCGAGACGGTATCTACCGACTATGATATGTGCGACCGCCTCTACTTCGATGAACTCACCTTCGAGCGTGTGCTTGATATTATAGATATGGAACAGCCCTACGGCGTCATCGTTTCAACCGGTGGACAGATACCTAATAACCTAGCTGTTTATCTGGATGAGGCCGGTGTGCGCATTCTGGGTACGCAGGCTCAGGACATCGATGGAGCTGAAGACCGCGCTAAGTTCTCGCAGATGCTGAACGAGCTGGGTGTCAATCAGCCCGAGTGGAGCGCTCTGACTTCTATGGAGGATATCGACCGCTTTGTTGATAGGGTAGGCTTCCCCGTTCTGGTGCGTCCTTCTTACGTACTGAGTGGTGCAGCCATGAATGTATGTTCAAACCGTGACGAGTTGGAGCGCTTCCTGCAGTTGGCTGCTAATGTCTCTGAGGATCACCCTGTAGTGGTATCAAAGTTCATTGAGCATGCCAAGGAAATCGAGATGGATGCCGTGGCAAAGGATGGCGAGATTCTGGCTTATGCCATCAGTGAGCACATCGAGTTTGCTGGTGTACATAGTGGTGACGCTACCATTCAGTTCCCACCACAGAAGCTCTATGTAGAAACCGTACGCCGCATCAAGCGCATCTCACGCCAGATTGCCAAGGCTCTGCATATCAATGGTCCGTTCAATATCCAGTATATGGCTCGCGAGAACGATATTCTTGTTATCGAGTGTAACCTGCGTGCCAGCCGTAGTTTCCCATTCGTATCGAAGGTGTTGAAGATGAACCTCATCGAACTGGCTACGAAGGTGATGCTGGGTCTCCCCGTAGAAAAACCCTCTAAGAACCTGTTCGACCTCGACTATGTTGGTATCAAGGCTAGTCAGTTCTCGTTCAATCGTCTGCAGAAGGCCGACCCCGTTCTCGGTGTAGATATGGCCTCTACCGGTGAGGTGGGATGTATTGGCGACAATACCAACTCGGCACTGCTGAAGGCCATGCTCTCGGTAGGGCATCGCATCCCCAAGAAGACAGTGCTTCTTTCTACCGGTGATGCCAAGCAAAAGGCAGAGATGCTGGATGCAGCCAGAATGCTGGTCAACAACGGCTATGAAATCTATGCCACAGACGGTACGTCAAAGTATCTCTCGGATAATGATATCGAGAACACACTGGTACACTGGCCTTCTGATAATGCTCAGCCACAGGCACTCGATTTGCTGCATGAACATAAGATAGATATGGTGGTAAATATCCCTAAGGACTTGACCAGCAATGAGCTGACAAATGGTTACACCATCCGTCGTGCCGCTATCGATCTGAATGTGCCGCTGATTACCAATGCTCGTCTTGCAGCAGCCTTTATCTCGGCCTTCTGTACTGTTCCAGTAGATGAAATAGGTATTAAAGCATGGAGTGAATATAAGTAAAACTGTCGAATTGTTACTTTATTAGTTAAAATTCTTACGGATTATTTGTTTGTTAGCGGAATTATTTATAATTTTGCACACCAAACGAATGGATACATAAGATTTTTAAGGTAAAAAGACATGAGCGACAGATTGTTTATATTTGATACAACACTCCGTGATGGAGAGCAGGTGCCTGGATGTCAATTGAATACAATTGAGAAAATCCAGGTAGCCAAAGCTCTCGAGCAGTTGGGAGTAGATGTTATAGAGGCAGGATTCCCTATTAGTTCGCCAGGTGACTTCAACTCAGTAATTGAGATTTCAAAGGCAGTCACCTGGCCTACTATTTGTGCATTGACCAGAGCAGTAAAGAAAGATATAGATGTTGCTGCCGATGCGCTGAAATTTGCCAAACACAAGCGAATTCATACGGGCATAGGTACGAGTGATAGCCACATTAAATATAAGTTCAACTCCACACGCGAGGAGATTATAGAGCGCGCTGTTGCTGCTGTTAAGTATGCCAAAGGCTATGTTGAGGACGTGGAGTTCTATGCCGAGGATGCAGGTCGAACAGACAATGAGTATTTGGCTCGTGTCGTCGAAGCTGTCATTAAGGCAGGAGCTACGGTCGTCAATATCCCAGATACCACGGGCTATTGCCTTCCAGATGAGTTTGGTGCTAAGATTAAGTACCTGATGGAGCATGTGGATGGTATTGACAAGGCCATCATCTCCACTCATTGTCATAACGACCTGGGCATGGCAACGGCCAATACGCTGTGTGGCGTGCTGAATGGTGCCCGCCAGGTGGAGGTGACGATGAACGGCATCGGTGAGCGTGCAGGAAATACCTCGCTCGAAGAGATTGCCATGATCCTGAAATGCCATAAGGGCATAGATATTGATACCAACATAAATACTCAAAAGATATATCCCACTTCACGTTTAGTGTCCAGTCTTATGAACATGCCTGTACAACCAAACAAGGCTATCGTAGGACGCAATGCCTTTGCGCATAGCAGCGGTATTCATCAGGATGGTGTGTTGAAGAATGTACAGACCTATGAGATTATTGATCCAAAGGACGTTGGAATCGACGACAATAGCATTGTTCTCACGGCTCGTTCCGGTCGTGCAGCCTTGAAGCACAGACTTCATGTGAACGGTGTAGCCCTTACCGAAGAGAAACTGGATAAGGTCTATGAAAAGTTCCTGCAACTGGCCGACCAGAAGAAAGAGGTTACCGATGCTGACGTGTTGATGCTGGCTGGTGCCGATACAGCAGACCAGCATGCTGTCAAGCTTGATTTCTTGCAGGTTACGACGGGCAAGGGCGTAAAGAGTGTAGCATCTATCGGTTTGGATATCAGTGGCCAGAAGTTTGAAGCCGCTTCGTCAGGTAATGGTCCTGTGGATGCTGCTATCAAGGCACTGAAGCGTATAGTGATGAAGCAGATGACGCTAAAGGAGTTTACGATTCAGGCAATATCAAAGGGATCGGACGATGTCGGTAAGGTGCATATGCAAGTAGAATACGAAGGACAATTGTACTACGGTTTTGGTGCCAATACCGATATTGTTACTGCTTCTGTTGAAGCCTATATAGACTGTATCAACAAATTTAAGAAGAGCGAATGAATACATTATTTGACAAGATATGGGACCGTCATGTAGTTCAAGTTGTAGAAGATGGCCCAACCCAATTGTATATAGACAGGCTTTATTGTCATGAGGTGACTTCGCCTCAGGCTTTCGATGGATTGAGGAGTAGAGGATTGAAATGTTTTCGTCCCGAACGCATCTATTGTATGCCCGACCACAATACGCCCACTCACGATCAGGATAAGCCTATAGAAGATCCTGTTTCCAGAAAACAAGTGGACACTCTTGCACGCAATGCCGAGGAATTTGGCTTGACGCATTATGGAATGATGTCTAAAGACAACGGAATTATCCACGTGGTAGGACCAGAGAAAGGACTTTCTTTGCCTGGAATGACTATCGTGTGTGGCGATTCTCACACCTCAACACATGGTGCGATGGGTGCTGTCGCTTTCGGTATTGGCACTTCCGAGGTCGAGATGGTGATGGCCTCGCAGTGTATTCTGCAGCAGAAACCCAAATCTATGCGTATTACCATCAAAGGAAAGCTGGGCAAGGGTGTCACGCCAAAGGATGTCGCTCTTTATTTGATGTCAGAGATAAGCACGAGTGGTGCCACGGGTTACTTTGTGGAATATGCCGGACCTGTAGTTGAAGAGATGACCATGGAGGGGCGTCTCACATTGTGCAATTTGTCTATCGAGATGGGTGCACGAGGCGGCTTCATTGCTCCTGACGATACGACCTTTAATTATATAAAAGGCAGGGAGTTCGCTCCTAAGGGGGAAGCCTGGGAGGAGGCTGTGGCTTATTGGAAAACTTTGAAAAGTGATGAAGATGCCGTCTATGACAAAGAACTTGTTTTTGATGCAGCAGATATAGAACCGCGCATCACTTACGGCACAAATCCTGGTATGGGAATAGGTATCACTTCTTCAATTCCAACAGAAGGCGAGGTGAATTTCCATAAAGCGCTAGACTATATGGGCTTTAAGCCTGGTGAAAAGCTGCTTGGCAAAAAGGTTGATTATATTTTCCTTGGAGCATGCACCAACGGACGTATTGAAGATTTCAGAGCATTTGCCTCTATCGTAAAAGGAAGGAAGAAGGCAGATGGTATTATTGCATGGTTGGTTCCTGGCTCTTGGTTGGTTGACCAACAAATTCGTGAAGAGGGACTTGATAAGGTGCTGGCTGAGGCTGGTTTCGAGATTCGTCAGCCAGGATGCTCGGCATGTCTGGCTATGAACGATGACAAAGTGCCTGCTGGAAAATACAGCCTTTCTACAAGTAATCGCAACTTTGAAGGTCGTCAGGGACCTGGCGCAAGAACCATTCTTTGTTCACCATTAGTTGCAGCCGCAGCTGCAGTCACAGGAGTAATAACCGATCCACGCACATTATTATGAAGCAGAAATTCAATGTTATAACATCTACTTGCGTTCCACTTCCTCTTGAGAATGTGGATACAGATCAGATTATCCCAGCCAGATTCTTGAAGGCTACAGACAAGGCGGGATTTGGTGATAACCTTTTCCGCGACTGGCGTTACGATAAGGATGGTAATCCTATTAAGGACTTTGTGTTAAACGACCCAACATACGGCGGATGTATCCTTGTTGCAGGAAAGAACTTCGGTTCAGGTTCCAGTAGAGAACATGCAGCATGGGCCATTGCCGGATATGGATTCCGGGTTGTTATCAGCAGTTTCTTTGCCGATATACATAAGAATAACGAGCTGAACAATTTTGTTCTTCCTGTAGTTGTTTCAGAGCCCTTCTTGGCAGAACTTTTCCAAAGTATTAAGGATAATCCGAAGATGCAAGTAGAGGTCGATTTGCCCAACCAGATGGTGACAAACAAGACTACTGGTAAGAGCGAACATTTCGAAATCAACGGCTACAAGAAGCATTGTCTGATGAATGGGCTAGACGATATTGACTATCTCTTGGAAAATAAAGATAAGATAGAGGCATGGGAAAAGCAGAACATGTAAAGGATATGCGCACCTTTCGTCCATATATCGAAATCATGGATTCCACGCTTCGTGATGGAGAACAGACCAGTGGCGTGTCCTTTCTTCCTCATGAGAAGCTGATGATTGCACGTATGTTGCTCCGTGATTTGAACGTGGATCGTATCGAGGTGGCGTCGGCAAGAGTGTCTGACGGTGAGAAAGAGGCTGTCAAAATGATATGCCGCTATGCCCGGCAGATAGAGCGCCTGGATAGTGTTGAGGTGCTTGGCTTTGTCGATGGCACGGTCTCTGTTGACTGGGTGAAAGATGCTGGCGCATGTGTGCTTAACCTTCTGGCTAAAGGGTCTCTAAAGCACTGCAGGGAACAACTGCAGAAGACACCCGAGGAGCATCTAAATGATATTAAGGCGGTGTTGGATTACGCAGATCGTAATGGCATCTCGGTGAATCTGTATCTTGAAGATTGGTCGAGTGGCATGAAAGAGTCGCCCGATTATGTCTATCAGATGATGGACGAGCTGACGGACTATCCGATCAGAAGATTTATGCTTCCAGATACATTAGGAATTATGAATCCTCTGCAGGTTATAGAATATTTCAGAAAGATGCTGAAGCGCTATCCCGACACGCATTTTGATTTCCACGCCCATAATGACTATGACTTGGCGGTTAGCAACTCTCTTGCAGCTGTATTAAGTGGTGCCCGAGGCTTGCATGTCACCGTGAACGGTCTTGGTGAGCGATGTGGTAATGCTCCGTTGTCTAGTGTTCAAGTCATTCTGAAAGACCATTTTAATGCTAAAACCAGTATCAATGAGAGCAAACTGAACGATATCAGTCGTTTGGTTGAAAGCTATAGCGGTATTAGTATTGCGCCCAATCAGCCGATTATCGGAGACAATGTCTTTACTCAGGTAGCTGGCGTCCATGCTGATGGCGATAATAAGGGCGGATTGTATCATAATGAACTGATGCCCGAACGATTTGGCAGAAAACGAGAGTATGCAATGGGCAAAACCAGCGGTAAAGCTAATATCACCCGCAATCTTAAGGAGTTGGGGTTGGAGCTGACTGCTGAACAAACTCAGCGTGTGACTAAACGAATCACTGAACTTGGCGATAGAAAAGAGGTCGTTACGCAAGACGATCTGCCATTCATTGTTAGCGATGTATTGAAACATGATGTGGCAGAAGAGCGTGTGAAGTTGGTCAGCTATCAGGTGTCATTAGCTTATGGCTTGAAACCCTTGGCGAATGTAAAGGTCGAAATTAATGGCAATCAGTATGAAGGTCACTCTTCTGGCGATGGTCAATATGATGCTTTCGTGAAAGCTATGCGAAAGATTTATAAGGAGTATTTGGACCGCACGTTCCCTCTTCTAGAGAACTATGCGGTGACGATTCCTCCTGGTGGACGCACGGACGCATTGGTACAAACGGTGATTACGTGGCAAATGGGTGATGGCAAGTTGATACGCACGCGTGGACTTGATGCCGACCAGACTGAGGCTGCCATTAAAGCTACAATTAAGATGCTTAATATTGTGGAGAGTAAACAATAGCTTTTATGAGCCAAAACAGCAGCTTTTCAATGCTTAAACAGTAACTTTTAATAAGGAATATAAAATGAAATTAAAGATAGCCGTTCTTCCTGGTGATGGTATAGGACCAGAAATAATGAAGCAAGGGGTGGCTGTACTCGAAGCAATTGCAGAAAAGTATGGTCATGAGTTCGAATATCAAGAAGCACTTGTCGGAGCCTGTGCTATTGATGCTGTCGGTGATCCGTATCCGGAAGCCACGCACGAGGTTTGTATGCAGGCTGACGCAGTTCTTTTTGCTGCTGTCGGTGATTTGAAGTATGACAATAATCCTACGGCAAAGGTGCGCCCAGAGACAGGACTTCTTGCTATGCGCAAGAAATTGGGACTCTTCGCAAATGTTCGTCCTGTGGCAACTTTCGACTGCTTGCTGCATAAGTCGCCTTTGAAAGATGAACTTCTAAAGGGAACTGACTTTGTGGTGCTGCGCGAACTGACCGGTGGTATGTATTTTGGCGAGAAATACCAGGATAACGACAAAGCCTTTGATACGGACATATACACGCGTCCTGAGATTGAACGAATTCTGAAGCTTGCTTTCGAAATGGCTCGCCAGCGCAGAAAGCATCTCACCGTTGTCGACAAAGCCAATGTGTTGGCATCAAGTCGCCTATGGCGCCAGATTGCAAAGGAGATGGAACCTCAGTATCCTGATGTCAATACGGATTATATGTTTATTGATAACGCTTCTATGCGCGTTTTGACGGAACCTCGCTTCTTTGACGTTATAGTTACAGAAAATACTTTTGGCGATATTCTCACTGATGAGACTTCATGTATTACGGGATCTATGGGCTTGCAACCTTCATCTTCGTTGGGTGATCATACACCATTGTTTGAGCCTGTTCATGGTTCATGGCCTCAGGCTGCAGGCCAGAATCTTGCCAACCCCGTGGCACAAATTCTTTCTGCAGCCATGTTGCTAGAGCATTTTGGCTTATCAAAAGAAGGAAAGCTGATTCGTGAAGCTGTGAATGCTTCTCTTGATGCCAATATCCGTACACCTGAGATCCAGGTGGAAGGCGCGCCAAAGTACGGAACCAACGAAGTGGGGCAATGGATAGTAGATTATATCAGAAAGGCATAATCGCATGCTCTTTGACGTTCGCATTGACGTCTTTTCCTTTCGCCGCTTTTGCTCAGACAGAGCAAGAGTGGCGAGACTCACTTTCTGTGCTTAACGAGAAGATTCGTCAAGCTCCAAGATCTGTTGATCTGCGATTACGAAAAGCTGCTGTTAATATAGAACTGGGACAGTGGAGCTATGCTGTAGATGAGTATAGTAGAATCTTGGAACTGGATGCCAAGAACCTTTCTGCGCTGTATTATCGGGCTTATGTGCATAATCATGAACGACGCTATGAATTGGCAAAGCAAGATTATGAGGCTTGTCTGACTATCGTTCCTCGCAATTTTGAGGCTCAACTGGGCTTGGCAATTGTCAAGCGTAACATGGGGCAGAAGGTTGAGGCAATGGATGGCTTTAACCAATTAATCCAGATGTTTCCAGACTCTGCAATAGCTTATGCTGCTAGAGCAGGTTATGAAGTAGAGTTGAAACAATACGAGCTGGCTCTTTATGACTGGGATGAGGCTATCTCGCGTCAACCCGAGAATATTGAGTATCTAATGTCGAAGGCAGATGTCCTTCTTATTCTTAAAAGACAAAAAGAAGCCAATGCCCTAATGCGGCGCATCAGGGCATTGGAAAAACATTAAGCTTTCAGTTCATTTGCATTACGTATTGTAATATCTCTTTGCGGGAATGGTATCTCAATGCCGTTCTCGTTAAGGGTATTATAAATACACTTGGTCATCTCGCTGACTACAAAAGCTTTCTTGACAGCTTCTGCCCATACCACCAATTTCATATCCACACTGGAATCTCCTAGTCCTACCATGGCTGTTGTTGCTTTCCTTGCAGGATCGACGAATTCCAAGTTTAGGTTGTTGGCTGCATCTTCTATTAGCTGAGATACCCTCTTTATGTCAGAACCATAGGCAACGCCAAACGGGATAACTGCTAACACATAACCATGATTTCTGGTCATGTTTTTGTAGTTCTTTGCAAACAACTGGCTATTCTGGAATGTGATAACCTCTCCAGAGATGGCTTCTATAATGGTAGACGTGTAACTGATGGAGGTTACTTTACCCATTGTTCCATCTACTTCTATCAGGTCTCCAACTTTGATTCGTCCTGCCATCAGCGAGGCTCCATAATAGATGTTCTCAATGATATCCTTAGATGCAAAACCAATACCAGTAGATAAACCGCCGGAAATGGCAAGCAACCAGGCCACGCTGATATTGAGTATTGAAAGTGAGATCATTAGCCATATACCCCAAACAAATACCTGAATGACATTTCTACCCATTACTTCGCGACTTGCTGCTGTTGAGGGGTCTTGAGTCTGGTAATGGAGTCTCATAAATGAGAGTATAGTACTGGTCGCATATGAGAATAAGAACCATAGATTAACCACCATGGATAGTTTGAGTATGCTAATCTTGAAGTTCTTTAAATCAATGAAGTTCCTTCTAAATAACTTCCAACAAAGATCGCTGAGGTTAAATATGTCTGCAGCCCAATAGATTGACAGCATAACAGAGATAACACCCATGATGGGAAGTACCACCTTATATATAAATTTATAAAACCAGCTCTTGCTGATAGGCTTTTCTTCAAGTCCATGCTTCACACCATAGATCTTCAAGTATTGGCTCACGCATGTGATAGTCAATATACATGTCAGCTGCATAATCCACCATATTAATATTTGTACAGCAAGTAGGGTGTAGCCCATCCATGCGCATCCCAAAGAACAGATGAATATGCTGAGAGAGAGATAGGTATAGAACATGTCCGAACGAGGAACGTTCTGGTTATGGCGTTTGATAACCATCCATTGCCAGATAGTGCAAAGTAATAGGATAGGGGGGAAAACGATGTTAACCAAATTGTTTGGAATCAAGATGATTCGGAATGTAATAACAAGGAATCCTATAACGATCAATGGAGCATATATAGAAAATGCGCTTTTTATCTGGCTGCCATTGACGCGTAGTAATAATGATATCAAAATAACACCTAATAGCCATGCATATTCGATTAGCAGGCTGCTAGCCATGATATAGAAATACTGGTCAAGCGTTGCATGAAGCAATCCCATGATTGCCGCAAACGTAACTGTCGTTGTTGCCATGATGATGCTAGTCTTCTTTTTGAGAAACTCTTCCGTGTGGAATCGTTTAGGCATGATAAATTTAAATACTGCCAGATTAAGAAGAACAGCAATAATGATGTAAAAGGCTATGACAATAAACAAACGTAGGATTACTGCGCCTCCCCAGTCAGATTTCGAATCCTCGTTCTGGTATTTGCTGGTTACAACTTCCTTTGTTTCAGTAATTTTGTTGCCAAAGTTTTTAAGTACAATGAAGTAGCTGTCGCCTCCATTCTTGAATATGCTGGTTTGAATATCGTTATAACGTTTGTTCGCATAATCATTAAGATAACCAAGGCGCCTTTCTGTCATTTCGTAGAAGGTGATATAGTCTGCAACTTGATTCCTGTTTTCAATCATAGTGTTTTTGATGTTGGTCGCCAGCGTTAGGCACACGGAACGATCTGTTTTCGCCTTCTGACTGAGAAATCCAGTATGCATGGTCTTAAGGCTCGTTATCAAACTGTCGTATTTAGCAACCTCAGCTTCAGAATTCTTTAGAAATGACTCAAAGGGTAATTGTTGACGCTGAAATTCCAAATACTGTTCGGTAGCTTCATGGCAAGCATAAGTTAAGTCAAATACAAACCCCTGATGCTGAGAGTACAACATAAGAGCATTTTGATTGCTGCGTTTCATCGTTTCTTGTAGCTCATTCACGATGTCGCGTGTCTGCTGCTTGCGATCATTTGCTTGATTACTTAACTCTCGTTGATAGTTAGTCAGCTCTACACGTAGTACACTTAAGGTCTGCTCTAAGTCTTTTTCCTTGAGAACAGCATGGGAACTTGATAGTATTGCAGTAATCGCAATAATGGTCGCAAGTATTCTTTTCATCTTGTTTCGTATTTGGTTTAGGTTGCAAAGATAATCATTTTTTTTAAGATGGAATAGTAATGGGGAATAATTTTATTTTTGGACTGTTTTGCTCCCTTATATATAATAAATAAGGTGTGTTGTAAAGAAATAAAAACAGAATCAATTTTTTCTTCAAAAAACTAAGAAAAATAGTAGAAAAGTTTTGGTGGTTCCGAAAAAAGCCGTACCTTTGCATCCGCTTACGAGGAACACCTCCTCACAGCAAAACAAGAAGAGTTCTTTGAAAGATTTACATAGACAGAGAAGTAGTACAAGAAGCGAGTGCTAATCTTAATTGAAAGGCACTTGGGTAACAGTAACGAACCGTCAATCATATTTTAAAATAGGTTGATAGACTTGATACTTTTTGGATAGTCATTCTGAAACAGATAATAGATAGTCCTCCTTATATTATATAGGGGAGCGGCGATCAAAAGATACAAACATTATACAATGAAGAGTTTGATCCTGGCTCAGGATGAACGCTAGCTACAGGCTTAACACATGCAAGTCGAGGGGCATC
>NZ_JHXG01000009.1:184262-240215 GCF_000621825.1 Xylanibacter brevis P6B11 | reverse complement strand
TCAATCATCATCCGATATGAAGGAGCAAGCACTTAGAGGCTTGCTCTTTTTTTTGTTGTTTCGGCCTCACCCCCAGCCCCTCTCTGAAAGACGAATAGACCAGTGAGAGCAGTACAAGCTCCGTAGAAAGGCCGAAACGACTGCCCATTACTTCCCTTTTGAAGGTCAAGAGTGGCACTCTCACGTGCTCATAGTGGCACTCTCACGTTCCAATAGTTACGCTTTTACGTGCCAATAGTGGCACTTTTGCATCCATTCTAGAGTCTAGAAACACCATTTCTAGAGTCTAGAATGGGTTGTTTTAAAGTCTAGAAGTGGCAGTTCTAGAGTCTAGAAACGACCGTTCTAAAGTCTAGAACCAAAGCAATAGTTTTTGTTCTAGCCCCTGGAACTGCCACTTCTAGCCCCTGAATCAACCACATCCAGGGGCTGAAACGACCGCATCTAGCCCCTGGAATGGCGCTGGCCAGGGGCTAGATGCGGAGCAAAACTTACCGAATTGCATCGCAAAACTTACCGAATTGCAACGCAAAACAAAAGGTATTGCATCGTCAAACTGCCACTTTTCCGCTAGAAAGGTGCCAGTTTTCTATTAAGTTGTAGCTGGAGCATGCAGGTATCAAAGTGATTAATTTCAGAGAAAAAATTAGGGAGTAATGTACCATGGTTCGGGAAAATAATGTATCTTTGCAGGTGAACTATTATACCTATTATTTAAAGAATAACATGATCATGAACAAAAAATTATTGAAGCTGACTGCCGGTTTACTGTTCCTGTGCACCATAGCAGTTGTTATTGTGAGCTGTCGGTCGGAAGCTAAAAATGAAGAAGAGGTCGTTTCTCAAGAGTTGATCCGCACCAGTCAGAGTTGGGACGGCGTGGAACTGCCCGACTATCTGCAGGGACGCCCCGAACTGGTGGCTGTGAAATATGTGTTTCCTGCCGGTAAGAAGCTGGGCTGGCACCATCATCCCGTGATGAACTACGGCATTCTGGTGCAGGGCGAACTGACCATTATCGGGCTGGACGGCACCGAAAAGACGGTGCACGAGGGTGAGGCCGTTGTAGAGATGGTGAATACCATACACCATGGCGAGAACCGCGGGTCGAAACCCGTCATCCTCTATATGTTCTACCTCTCGCAGAAAGAGCTGCCGCTAGCGGTGCAGCATCCAGAGATACCACTTTAAGCGAGAACACCTTATATAATATATATGAAAGAAGCTCCGACCTGCATCTGCAGCAGGTCGGAGCTTTAGTGTTATGTAAGCCAGTGGCTCTTACCACGCCTGACTGAGCATCATCAGTGGGCCGCAAGTATGACGAGGGACTGTCCCCTGTCATGCGTGTCGTGCGACTGCCCCTTTTCATGCGTCAAACCGCCACTTTTTCTAAGGCTCTGTGGGCTTTTTAGAATCCCTTGTTGGGAAAACAAAAACCGTGAAAACCCGCTGATATTGTTGTCGATGAGCAGTGAGCTCATCTGTTCGTTGTTTGTACTCCATCAAAGGCAAGCAAGCTTCCCTTTTCTGTAGCACAACCATCAAACAGCCTGACGGCTACAACAACATCATCGAAAAACCAAGAAAACCGCCTACGGCCATGTAAATATATACTGTGGAGTAAGAGGCTTTAGAATCCAGATAGGAAAGAGCAGAATGTCTCCCTCCCTCGGGAGGGTTGGGGTGGGGTTTCCCTTTCTGAGGAGGGTCGGGGAGGGGTTCTTATACATTTTATCCCCCTAAATGATACACTTTACCAGAAATAATTGTATCTTTGCAGTCAGACAAACTATTATTAATCTTAACCAGAAACAAGATGCGAAACCCTGCCCAATGACTATTTTCGACTTTTTTACGCCTTACCATTATAGACTAGAATCGCATGAATAAACGACTTTTCCTTCTGTTGTTGCATCTGTTGATGGTGTCAGTGTTGACAGCACAGACATCGTCTGAGAACTGTGTCCATATTCGGAAGTACCTTTCTTCGGACAGCAGCCGGAGGTATCTGACGCTGGACTGTGGTGAGGTGTCTTTGTGGGGCAGCACGAGTGCTTCGTCCTACTATTTCGACCTGAAGGACTATCAAGGAAATGTGCGCATGGCTGTGAGGTCGGATACTTCCTCACCATTCGTGACAGATTACTATCCTTATGGTGGTGTGATACGCAAAGGCAAGACAGGCACTCACCACCGCCTGTTTATAGGCAAGGAGTTGGACAAGATGCATGCGCTGAACTGGTATGACTTCGGGGCGCGTATGTATGACCCCTCACTTGGGCGTTTCACGACCATGGATCCCCTCTGTGAGAAATACTACAGCATCAGTCCCTATGCTTATTGTGCGAATAATCCGGTGAACGCGGTGGATCCGGATGGGAAGAGGGTAATTGTACAATATAAAAATGATATAAATAAGTATGATTATTATATATTTAGTGGCTTCAATAATACAATGAGTAGCATACCTAATAATTCGTTTGTGAAAGATTTTATTTTGGCTTATTTGTATAATACAAAAAACGGAGGTGGAGATTGTATGAAAAGTGCAGTTTATGACTCAAATAATGATTATTACGTAATTGATGCAATGGATTCCAATCTTTCAGATTCTCCTTCGACTTCTTTTCATTCTCAAGATGGTAAAGCAATCATAACATGGGAATCAAGACGTGGACTAGAGACAACTGATGGCGGACGCCAATCGGCAGCAACTCGTTTGGAACATGAATTTGATCATGCTGTTGATAATGCGAAAAATGGAACAAAACACCGCGAACGAAGAAATACATATAATGAGGATTATTCCAATGAGGAAGAGAAAAGGGTTATTCTTGGAGCCGAGAAGAAAACAGCAGAGAATAATAATGAATCAATAAGAACTAATCATGGTGGATTCGTTTTTGATACCCGTAATTCCATATCAATAAAACCATTATAACAATAATGACGATGAAATACAAAGAGAATATTTTGTTTAGTTTTTTATTTATATATACTATTATGTGTCTTACCTCTTGCTCCGTTATGTACAAGAAGGAAATGAAGGACAATGACACCATATTTGTATCGTACTATCCTTACGTTTACGAAACGAATGTAAAGACAACATGTAAATCTATGGCAAAAATTGCGGAAAACCTTGGCGTGTATGAAACGTTGGAGTGTTCTGCCGAGGAATTTGATAGCATTAGCTCGTTTTTATGTTCCATTACAAGACAGATGCCTAAGAATCAGACTTGTGAAGCTCGTATGTATGTAGAGTGGAAGGATGAAGGATTATGTATTGGTGATTTGAATTGTCTTTGTGACATGGAAGATTACAATTTGGAAAACTTGCCAGAGGTTTTGTATTTATTGCGATGCAGGTCTGGTTATTACAATTGTCTTGATAGTATGGAATTAGCTTCTGATGCATTAATAAAAATCTATGGAATACCTTCAGATTATAAATATTCTTTTGATAATAAATCTTTTGGAAACGAAATAGGCTTAGATATGAATCGGTTAAAGATGAGAAAAGTAGCCTTGGTGAGACTTAATGAAAAATAGTACATCTAACACTCCTGTTGAGAAAGAACTTGAAATTATAATTTATCCTAAGAGAACAAAATGAATAAAAGATATTTTACTTTTTTTTTATTGATGAACGTAATTATACTTCATGTCTACAGTGTAAATACTTTTAAAATAGATAGTATAGTGGTTAAACATGCTCCTTGGCATTTAGAAACTCCAGCGAACGTGACATGTAGAGATTTTGAAAATGAAATTTCTTATGAGGAATACCATATTTCTGATAGTGCTGTAATTTCAGACATCGTTAAAGAATTCTATAGTCTAAAAGAGTCCCATGCGAAGACGTTAGATGTGAGATGCAAATTATACTTGTATTCGCAAGGAGTTGTCTTAATGTCTGCTTGCATGGATCCTTATCATATTTTATATGATGGGGTTTTATATAATTTGCCTCCGTCATTGAAAAACAAGATTGATCGAATGCATAAAAATAGTACGCCAAAGATATCTATGAAGAAAGATTTATCTAGCGAAAGAGGTTTTCCTTTTCCAAATGGGCGTGATAGCTTATTCTCTTATTTATCATCGGAATTAAACGGAATAACCAGGATGATAGAGAAAACGGTTTCGTTGACAGTAAACTGCCAAATAGATAGTCATGGTAATACAATAAAGGTCGTCGTAAGAAACAATGACCATAATAATTGTGATAATGTAAAGAAGTTAGTGACGAAATTAAAAGAAATCTTCGTGAATGATATTAAGTGGATTCCCGACAAAGAAAGATTCCCATTTGAAGTTGTAAATATTCCTTTAAAGTTTATAGCGGATGATTAGCCAGAATCGCGGTGACAGAGAAAAAGAATGTAGCACGGAATAATGATAGGCGGTTTTACCAGGCTCTAAATGCTGTAATGTCAGTCAAAAACTATTTTTTAAGAGAGGCAAAACGAAATGTGGAAAAGGTTGGATGAGGTCAGGGACTTATGACAAGTCGCTCTATCCTCAGTTTGTGGAGTTCTTGCGCACTATCAGCAGTACTTATGGCAAAGCCGTTGTATTAAAGCAAAAAGACTAAGGCGTGTGTCAGACACCAGTCCCTTGGTACATCATTTACTTACATTTACTTCTCTACCACGAGGATGCTGTTGGCAATGATGCAGCTGAAGCGACTTACCAGTATTGCGCAACTGGCAGTGTTAGTAATACCACAAAAGCCGCCCTTACTGCCGATGTTATGGCTGCTGCCGTACCTGGACTAACCGGTACAGGATTAGCTGTCAGAATGGGAGCAAAAGCAGCAGAAACTAGTATAAAGGTTAATACTGTAAGTAAAGTTGTTAAGGCTTCAGTACATGGAAATTCAAAAGCAAGTACAAAGGCCCAGCATGCATATGACATTATAAATAAAAAAACTAATAAGGTAATTAAAACAGGAATTAATGGTGGACAGATAAAAAATGGGAAGTCGGTTCGAGCTGAAACTCAAGTTAAGAAATGGAATAAGGAATCAGGTGATGGCACTTATAAATCAGAAATAACCCATCATGAGCCTGCTGGTGAAGGGTTACGAACCCGTATTCTGGATTACGAAAAAGAACGTGCTAATGTTCTACGAGAAGAATTGAAGGCAGAAAACAAACATAAACGCCCCTAATATGAATTTAAGGTATATAAATTTGAGAGTTGATTATTTTTCATATGAAGATGCTTTTTGCAACATTTTCATGGATAATGTGTTTTTCGTGTCTCATTTCCTTTCTAAAAGGATAAGAATGTATAAAATTCCTACGGATGGCACATATAATGAACTGAGTGTTTGTCTTACGAAATCAAAAGAGCATTGTCTGATAGTGTCAGAAAAATGCTTACTTGCAAAAATAACTTTTAGTGACGAGAATTTGAAGTCCTATTTGACAATGACTAATGAGCAACAACGTTTCGAATATTATTTGTCTTTACTGGAAAGAGGCTATAATTTAGCTAGTAAATTTAAAGGTATACCAATTGACGTCTTGGATAATCTGCATAATGAATTTCGGCTTAATGGCTATAAAAATGAATGGCTGTTTAAAAAGAAAATAATTAAAACATTTGATATAAAGATTGTGTTAATGCATGAGTTAACATCGTATGACTATAAACTAATGTTGTTCGTATATGATATAGGAACAAATAAAGTTATATGTAAAGGGTGTATATATCAGACTTTTCCAGACAGTATACTTTTTGATAAGAACGTCAGGCATTTGGTCATTGAAGACGGAAAACTGATTATTACCGACTTTCTTGATCATCCTCAGTTTGTCTGTGAGTTGAGTGATTTAAGTAAGGGAATAATTAATTCTGTCTGCGTTGATGCTAATACTCGGAAATATTTGCCCAATGATAAAAATAGAGAAAAGTTTGAAAGACTTAAATGGTAAAGGTAAATCACAGTTACTATGTTTTCTATTTGAACCTGTGAATAATATCGACGTGCGGCTATTGTGGTTGTAGTGTCGTGTCTGGAGTCTCTTGGCACATTGGCTCTTTTCTGTAAAAAATATAGAGAAAAGCTTATGCAAAAAATGGGAAAAGGACTGAAACACTTTTCTATAATCCAAACGACAAAAAATATTTAAAAGATTCACCAACATATATAGGACCCTATAATAAATATGAAATTGACAAAGGCAAAATTGGAAAAAATATTAACTCCTTCGTTGGAAAGTATGGGTTATATACACTTTAAGGATACAATATCTGGATTTCAAGGTTTATTCGTAAAGAAAGTATATCCAGATTTATTTCTGACTTTGGGGTTGACCATATCACGATATTATGAAGACTCTTTCACAGGCAGTTTTTATTTATCTAAAACAACTCGTATTGGAAGTGTATGGGGAGATATTCCTGAGAAATGCTATGAAAGAGTTGGCTTCTTACTGACTGAAGAAGAAATGAAGAATTACAGAGATGGAGACTCTTGCATAAAGGATATCTGGTGGAGAGGGCTAGTTGCCGCTTCTGTTGATGATTTTTTATTTTGTGTCAAACAATGCGAACCGAGAATGTGCAACGATATGATATTAAGAAAACAAATTGAAGAAAGTATAGAAATTAAAAAACTACATGATTATTCTGTAAAAGTTGTGGAGATTGTTGATAATTTACCTAAGAGCAAGAAATACGAATTCCTTCCACAAAAAGAAATAGACGATATTCCTATAAAATGGTTTATGGCTGCGGAAGAGGTTTTATATTCTACTGATGCCATTCTTAATAAGAATACAGTAAAGGATTTAGCATCAGACTCCTTTATTAGGTATAAAATGAGATGATATACTTTTCTATATGGAAAATAACGTTGAATCAAATGATAGGTTTAATCACGGTGTCAGATTATGATTGAATGAAAAAATGTAAACAATGAACAGTCTGTCGGCTACAACATCATCATCGAAAAACCAAGAAAACCGCCTACGGCCATGTAAATATATACTGTGGAGTGAGAGGCTTTAGAATCCAGATAGGAAAGAGCAGAAAAACTATAGTAGAAAGCATATAAAGATGTTAAATATTACACTTTTTATATCAGAAAGCATGTAATTTGCAAATAATATTGTAATTTCGCATACGAAAGAATATAATTTATATGGAAAAGACAAAGTTATCAAAGGTGGTAAAGGATTTGCGCAAGGAATATGGTCTTACGCAAGAAGACCTTGCAATGAAGTCTGGCGTAGGCTTGTGCTTTGTACGCAATCTGGAACAGGGGAAACCGACGCTAAGAATGGATAAGGTCAACCAGCTACTTGATTTGTTTAACTACGAACTTACAGCAACCAAAAAATGACAGAGCAGCGAGATCAAAAAGAATTGATATGACAAAGAAGCAAGCAATACAACTGTTTGAAGAACGCAAGGTACGAACAGTGTGGGACGATAAGGAAGAGAAGTGGTACTTCTCTGTAGTAGATGTGTGTGGAGTCCTTACCGACAGTAAGGATCCGACAGCATATTGGCGTAAGTTAAAGCAACGATTAAAGGAAGAAGGAAATGAAACCGTGACAAATTGTCACGCTTTGAAAATGCGTGCTGCAGACGGTAAGATGCGCCTAACCGATGTGGCTGATACAGAACAGCTTTTCCGCATCATCCAATCCATTCCTTCGCCCAAGGCTGAGCCGTTCAAGCAATGGATGGCACAGGTTGCCAGTCAGCGCATTGACCAAATGCAAGACCCCGAACTGAGCATCGATCAGGCCATCATTGACTACAAACGTTTAGGTTACAGCGATGCTTGGATTAACCAGCGTATCAAAAGTATTGAGGTTCGAAAAGAGCTGACCGACGAATGGAAGCGCACAGGCGTGCAGGAAGGATTGGAATACGCCTCACTCACCGACATCATCACTCGCGAGTGGAGCGGTTTCACCACCAAGCAATACAAGCACTACAAAGGTTTGAAGAAAGAGAACTTGCGCGACAATATGACTAATCTGGAGATAGCCCTTAATATCCTCGCGGAAGCATCAGCCACAGAAATCTCTAAAGACCGTAATCCCAAGGGCTACAATGCTCAGACGCAGGTGGCAAAAGAGGGTGGCAGTGTAGCCAAGGCTGCACGCAAGCAACTGGAGAGCAAGTTAGGCCGTAGCGTTATCACTAAGGATAAGGCAAGTGACTATCTGTTGCCGGAAAGTACTGATAATGACAATTAAATTCTTATTTATGGAAGAGAACAAAATAATAGCAAATAACGAACAAAAGTTGGAATCCTTATATGCGGGTGCCAGAACTGATGGGTGATTTGTTTCAGTGGGTCAAGACCTATATCTCCAAACTGAAGCAAGTGGGACTTCTTGTACGTGTAGGCAGTAACAAGACAGGATATTGGATAGTAATGATAGCCCGATAGAGTACGAATATGACGAAAACGGTAATATGACAAAAGTATGACGAGGGTTCTGGTTATACAACTGCTTTGTACAGAAAGGAGATAGACTAATAAGTAAAGAATTGACGGCACTATCCAAGGAGGATAATGCCGTCAAGTTAATCGATGGAGCTATATCTTATAGTTTCTCTAGTTTAAGTGTACCATCTGCGCCAACTAAGGTTACAGTGGCCTGTGAGCCTGTTGTCCAACCATTGGTTTCAACAGTGGCCTGGATGTCGCCATCTTCAGTAAGATGAATCACCAGTTCCTTTGTTGTAGCATTCCAATCATAAGTGTCTGCATGAGCGTCACCCTCTGTGTAGAACTCGTTATTGTTGGCAAATACCAATACGCCACCGATTCTTGGACCATTGAAGTTTACATCAGTTACCTTCCAACGACCGAGGATGCCCTCTGAAGGAATCGTGTAGTCTTTCCTCATCATCGTAACACCTGCGAAGTCAACACCATCTTGCATCATGCGACCTTCTCCGTTCAGCACATTGCCGCCTTGTACGGCTATCGCTTTCAGCTCGGCCTTTGATCCATTTACTTGGTATGTCCATTCTGCACGGATACGTCCCTTGCTGTCGTAACTCGATGTGAAGGTAATGTTTTCTCTTTGAGATCGCTCATCGTAGTAGTAACCTGTTCCATCCTCGTTGAATACTATTGTAATACCTTCGCTGTTGTTAACGTTTCCTTCATCATAAAGAAATATCCAAGTACCAATAATCTCTCGAGCTTGTACTTCTCCTGGGTCACCGCCTCCACCTTCACCACTCTGGATGATGTCATTACTAGACTTCTTCTCGAGGATAAGGGTGTAGTTATTATCGGATTCAGATACCAGCATGCTGATTTTACCATCTGAGCGCATGCTCAATACAGCGGTACCTGATTTTACTCCTTCGAAAGAGGGAGTTAAAAGACCTGTGGCTGGAATGTAGGAATATCTGCCAGTATTCACTTCACCTATACCACCCAGCTGCATCTTCATCACACCATTGCTGGCCATGTAGAATAATGTGCCTTTGGTGGGACCATTATTAGTAACAGGTGACGAAACTACTTCCCAAGTGCCCACAATTGATGAAGAAGAGGGCGCATTGGGATTAGTGGGTTCATCACTGTCATCACCACATGCAGTAAACACATAAGTACTCATCACAACTACTATGATAGCACACATCCATTTAAACATTATTTTCATAATTTAAGAGTATTGGTTAGTAATTAAAAATATTGCGCTGTTTGGGAACAAATGTAGTAATTATTTTCTTTGTAGTGAAAATAATATTAAAAAAATCTCGCTTGCTTCCTCTATTTTTAACGTTTGTTTACTAAAAACGGGTGGTAGGGTGTGAATATTTACTTCCAAACAAGAATATTTTGTAGATAACTGGAAAAACTTGCGTGGCTTTTCCATGCGGTTTATACGTAAAAAAGTGGGTTGTTTTGCATTGTAATTAAAATAAATTATATATCTTTGCAAAAATTAACTAGTGAATACGATATTTATACCTTTCTTACTATGACTACAAAATATCAATCCGCTTTTGTGCAACAGTGGCAGATGTTGCTGGTGGCACTATTCGTATGGTTGGTGCCAAAGCAGGCTATGGCTACTTACGTTGATGAAACCTATAATTATAGTGTTACACTCAACGGTACGAACATGGTTAAGATTCAAGTGCCCGTATATGATCAAGAAAGTGCCGACTGCTGGGTGAACGATGGTTATCTGAAGGTGTCGTGGGATGGACAGACGAAAACCCTGTTCCACTGGTATCGTAATGGTGATACCGATAGTGACAGCAAGGACATCTGGGTTCATTTCTCAACCGGAGTTGGGGGCGAAATCGATGTTACTCAGGGTAATTCGGCCAACCACTTCACTTTGACGTCGGCAAATGGGGATATAGAACGTCTTATCTATAGAAACTCTGACGGAAAGACCTATGCCATCTATGCCGTGTGGCGCCTGCCTTACGACATGCTTGGTAAGAAACTGACGTTTACGTGGGATGTGAAACGCGACGGAAACGGTCGTAGTGAAGAGCATGTGAAGGGACTCAACGACGTAACGATTACCATGCCAAAAGCTGCCGATGTGGTTTTTCCGCAAGTCACTGAGGCTACCTTGGCCTATAGTGAACAGGGAAAATTGGAGATTCCTTGGTTCATTGCATCTACGAACATTACGTCGGCACGCTATGAATTTACCGGCGACAATGGTCAGGTGGTGAGCGAGTCTCTGCCCACCAATATGAATAGTGGAACTATTTATCTTGATGCGACAAAACCTCATAACAATTTCCGTATCATAGTATCTTATAGGGACAATAATAATTACCTGATTGAGAACATACCATCAAAGACGCAGAATCTGAAGATGATTCATGCGCCTATTGGTTTCACTGCCACACCGATGGGCGACCACAAGGCAAAGGTAAAGCTGATGTGGAACATCTTGTATCCCAACGCAAACGACTTGATGGATGTGGACTTCTTTGAGGTGCAGCGTTCGCTGACGGGTAAAGAAAGCGATTTTACCACTATCGGAACAGTTGAATTTGCCGCCGACGAACAAAACTATACCTATATCGACAGCACCCTTGTGGATGCCATTGCCGAAGGACATCTGACGGGAGGGGGCACGTTGGAACATCTGACCTATCGCATACGTCGCACTGCTACCCAGACATGGGGATGGAATGGCAATCCTGCTTCTGCTTCAGCTTCGTGTGTAGTCGATGATATACACCTGTTGACCATTGCCAACTATACCGCTAAATGGGAAGATGAGCGAGCCTATACTGTGCGTGTAGGTTGGGAGTATGGCGATGAGTACAATGCAGTATGGGACAAACGTGCGGAGATGAAGTTGCGCGTAACATCGGTCAACCGAAAGAAAGAACCCGTGGATACTGCCGTCTATGTGCTTACAGCCGATGAACGCGACAATCGCTACAAGGTGATCAGTCTCTCGCGTCCATGTGTGGACTATCATATTGAGATGTTTGTGGACCGTGGTACCTCGCCCCTGTGTACATGGGACAAGCTGGAACCCTACTATTTCCCTATTCGCAGTGCTGCCGACTGGCAGACCTTCGATGAGAAGATAGCCAGTGCCAAGGGTGAGCGCGACATCAACGCGCGCCTGTATGCCGACATCACAATCACGTCCAGTGTGGGCTTTAGTACGGCTCCCTTCCGCGGACACTTTGATGGCAACGGCCATACGCTGACCGTGAATATGTCTGGTTTTGCAGACTATTGTGCACCGTTCCGCTATGTTAAGGATGCCACTATCAAGAATCTGAAAGTCAAAGGCAATCTCTCCTCGTCGAGTAAGTTCACCGCGAGCATCGTTGCCGGCGTTATTGGTGGCACGAACGTCATTGAGAATTGTGCATCAACAGCAACCGTCCATAGCAGCATCACTGGTGATGCCACCAATGGTGGTCTTGTTGCTTATCTGACCTCTGGTACGCTGTCCATTACCAATAGTTATTTTGGTGGTAAGTTTACAGGTGATAATTGCTATGCCAACGGTGGTCTCATAGGTTATATGAATCCGAACACCACTGCCACAGTGTCTAATTGCTATTTTGCACCTACCGAGATATCTACGCAGAAACAGAACTGCGCAACCTATGCCCGATATGGAGGCAATGCAAAGTTGACCGTGATTAACAGCTATTGCTCCATGGCTTACGAACCAGATAAGAGTACGGTCACCATTGATGGCGCGGAGTATATGGTGCTTCGTACAAGTAGTGACTGGGATGCATTCAGAGCCAAAGTGGAAGCTGCTAAGGGAAATAGCGATGTTAATGCCATCATGGATGCAGACTTCAGTACCGTCTATAGCTGTGCCATGAACTATCCGTTCCGTGGTGTGTTCAATGGAAATGGCCATACTCTCACAGCGAAAATAGAAGGAGGTAGCGAGGCTTATATTGCACCATTCCGCTATGCCAAGGACTGTACTATCAAGAACTTGGTTGTAGATGGAGAGGTGAAAGGTGGTAATCATTCAGCTGGTCTCGTGGGCTCATTAGAAGGTTCTCCAACGGTTAGACTTGAAAATCTATATCTGAAAAACAGAGTTGTGACCGTCCAGAACTATGTTGGCGGTGTTGTGGGACATACGCATGGTGCTAATATCGTCATGGAAGACTGTAAGTCGTATGGCTATGTTTATGCTGTTGGAAGTGATTCTTACGGTGGCGCTGTGTTTGGATGGGGACATGGTGGAAGTTGGACCTTGCATCGTGTTTATGAGTATGTTAGTTTCAGTGGTATAATTCATGCTGCATTCAGTTTTTGGTATAATCAAAGTAACAACACAATACATAAGTGGGGGTACAACGACGCCTCTACTACTTGTGTCTCATACCATGATTTTGATGAGGTTAAGGCTGAGTATCGTAGCACCTATGACTCTGACGCACTCGTTATTTTTAATCGTGAGCTAAGCGGTTCATGGGATAATAAAAGTGGTGCTATCCTACCTGTCATGGATGTCCTGAATATAGGTGCAGATAATGATATGAATGCCGATGCTTTGCTTAACGCCTTTGGTGGCGGATGGAAGAAGGAAAACAAAACTGTTGTTCCTGTTGTTACGACTTTCTATGCATACTCGGCTACGTCTGCGTCAACATGTCCTACGTTCTACCATGAAAGCATGGGTAAGATAGAGAAGACACTTAAGACCGAGACTCGTCAGAGCAGTGTGCTACTGACTTGGGAAACCGATGAAAATCCTGTGGACTACTTCATGGTGTTGCGTCGTGAGAAAGGTGCCGGCGACAACGACTGGACAACGGTGGAGAGCAACATCGACCAGAAAAGCTATGAGGATAAAAGCGTTTCTCCGTTGATGGACTATGAATATAAGGTACGTGCGATCAATGACTGCGAGGGCATAAGCTATACGGAGACTGAAGTGGAAGAGGGTGCCTGCAAGCACACCGGACTCTTGGAGGGTTATGTGCGTTTCAATGATGGCACGGGTGTGGATGGTATTGTTGTGGAAATAGTCCCCACGTCGGAGGAAGACCGTGCGCAACCAGATGCCATCAGAAAGGTGAAGACCGACGAAAGTGGTTACTTCGTGGCCGACGACCTGTCTTACTTCGGAAAGACGAGTGTCTCTTACGAAGTGACTCCTGTTTCCACGGGTAATATCAGGTTGGAAAACGGTCAGTCTTCCGTGACTTTCAATAACACGTCTAATCATGAAACGGTAAAAGATTTTACGATCACGAATGGTCTTCAGTTCAATGCCTATGTGATGTACGATGGTACGAGCATTCCTGTGAAGGGCGTACGCTTCCGTGTGAATGGAAAACTGCTTCACAATGCTAAGGGCGACTATGTAGAAACCGACTTCGAGGGACACGTTCAGTTCCAGGTGCTTAATAACACGCTTAGCAAGATTCAGGCCGTGATGGATCATCACACTTTCACCAACGGCGGCTGGTATAAGAGTGCGGATGGCGTGGTGCTGACCGATAAGGTGGGAAAGACCTATTTCTACGACTCTACGTTGGTGAAACTCACAGGTCGTGTGGTTGGCGGTAAGGACCAAGGCAACTTGCCTTTGGACAATAACTTGTCGCGCAACAACCTTGGAGATGACTTGTCAATGGTACTCACCTTGGAGGGCGATAATACATCATGGTTGGTCTATGACAACCAGAACACCGGCGTCACGAAGCGTAACATCACGTTCGATCATCCCGCTGGTGGCGGACATAAGACCACCGTTGAGATGCAGCGCAAACGTATGGTTGTAAAGCCCGACTCCTTGACTGGCGAGTATGTGCTCATGTTGCCACCTGTGCGATGGAAGGTGCAGCAGGTGTATTGCGAGGGCTACTCCACACTGTTCCAGGATGGCCAGGTGAGCGAGGTTATCGACCTCACGGAATGTCTTATCCCCGACACCATCAAGTATGAAGGCTCTTTCATCGATGTTGATGGACACGGCGTTTATCAGCCTACTGAAATCTACAACTATCGCTATAACCGCATCTATCATGCTCCTGTAGAGATTACTTACCGTCAGTTGGGGTATGATACGTTCGACTATTTCGGCGATAAGAGCTATATGGCCCAGACACTTGGCGGTGATAAGATAGAGGTTCCGCTAGCTGGTCAGAAGTATGACGGCTATTCGAATTACACAAACCCATTCGACATTTATACTCACACAGCTAAACTGAATGGACAACAGGCAAGCCATGCGGGAATAGGAACGGATATATATGCTAACCTGTTTGATGGAGATTCAAACACCAAGTGGTGTGTTGTCTCCAACTCTAGTAACTGGTGGGTCAACTTCAAAGCTGATAAACCTGTCAGCGTAAGCTCGCTCGACCTGACTACCGGCAATGATAGTCAAAAATACGATGGACGCAATCCCAAGGGTATGCGATTGCTGGCTCGTGCTGCAGAGACTGATGAGTGGACAACACTGTATGAAACCAACGATGCTGGCATAGAGGCCTACAATCTCAAAACCTATAGTTATAAGATTGCCAACCGCAATTTCTATCAATTCTTCCGCTTGGAAATTCTTACGACCAACTGGGGTAATATCGGCACCTATGAGGGCTATGAGGTACAGTTGGGTGAGCTGGCGCTGACCTGTAGGGGAGATGCCGACAATAAGCCGGAAGAAGACCATGGGCCAGAACCCTTGTTGAGCAGCAGTGCATACTATACCTTCGGCTATCCCGTATTCAGCCTGGAACGTAAGTATCCTATTCAGATTTCTGTTGTGGAGCGCTATCCGTGGAACGGCGTGAAGGGTAGTAAGAAGGAAGATTTGGTAAGAATTGGCGGTGGAAAGGTGATTGTTCACAACGGCATGAAGAACGGTCTTCATCAAGACTTTGTGACGCTTGATAGCCTAGGCCAGGGCGTGTTCCTGCTGGAAGCAGAACAAACCACGCGCCTATTGACTAAGGATGATGCCCTGCGTACTGTGACCATGACACTGGAACAAGACGGTACCACCTATGAGGCAGAACCTTTGAAGGGCTATATCCTGAACATGTTTGCCACCGGTGGTTCAAAGGATGCCATCTCTACAGACGAACCACTCCTGATCGATATCTTGCGTGACCCGCCAGGCGGCAGTTCCACTGCAACATTGTCGAAGGGATCAAAACTGAAGTACAACTATACCGTAGATATGAAGTTCAAGGCTGGTGTGGAACTGACGTTTGGTACGGGTACCGCACTGGATAACTATTCGGGCGTTATAGCCGGTGTAGCCGAGTATGGTCTGATAAACTCAGGCTCGTCGCAGAACTGGATAGACCTTGATATTATCTTCAGTGGCACGGGTAAGAAGGGCTATTCCTATACGATGAACGTGGCCGAGGATATCACCACCAGTAGTGCTCCTACGATGGTGGGTGCTGATGCCGACGTGTATATCGGCGTGGTACAGAACATGATTGTTACTCCGATGTCCACAATTCGTGCTATTCCCGACAGTATCTACAAACACATGTTAGGACGACTGGGTGGCAGTACCTTGGCAACTGGTAATACGCTGAAGTACGGCTCTCTGGTACATATTGCTGAAGGACGTGACGCTTACGACTCTGTATATCACTTGGTACGCGACGAATCGCTGGCCTATGGTCCACAAGTGACATCGCAGTTTGCACACTCGCAGAAGTACATCGTGTCAGAGCTGCTGCCTAAGTTGGCAAACGAAATCCACGCAATGCTATTCACCGGTACAAAGGATGAGGCGCAAAAGTTGGCTGATGCTACGGGCAAGGCCGTCTATTGGTCAAAGGTGGAACCCACACACGAGGACTTTGGCGTGGAATACGACGTTGTTCGTCCAACGGGCGTGACAGGAGGAATCGACGAACTGGCGCAGAAACAGAATGTGTTCTTGGCGTGGGTGAAGATGATAGGTGAGAACGAATATGAGAAGTTGAGCGCCTATGATCTTGTTGCCAACTACGACGTGGACGGTGGTTCCAAGGTGACGTATAATGAAACGTTCGAGAGCGAATATAGCGTAGCACAGAATATCAACTATCCGTTTACTACGGCCGACTACTTTGGCGATGATGGAACTGACAGTTCCGACAGACTTGCAGCGGCAGGCGCTACCTTGTTGTCGCAACCCGCACTGGCATCTGTCTTTAAAATGCTGTCAAAGCAACTGGGCTTTGGCGAGGTTGTTAAGGATGGCGTAAAGGAGAATAACAAGGCTGGCATTGGCAGTGTAGAGATGAAATTTGCTGGAGTGGCATTCAAGTTTGGTATCGTACCTGTGATCGACTACTCAAGTATCGGCACTTATGGGACAACCCATAACTTCACTCGTAAGGAGAGCTTTACAATATCAATGGATCCCAAGAGCCATCTGAACCTGGATGTGTTCCGTGTAAGAACGCTGGCTAACGATACTTTGAAGTCAGAGAATGCAGATAACTTTGACGTGTTCCACAATGCTAATTTCGATGACTGGATGGAGTGTGTCAACCACCACGTGAGTGGGGGCGTTGACTATAGAGATGCGATATATCCACGCAGCTTCATCTATCGCACACGTAGTGGCGCAACCTGTAATCCATGGGAAGACGAGCGACGCACGCTGGCCTATCGTCCGGGAACGCTGCTCGATGAACGTACAAAGAAAATCAGTAATCCAAAGATTACGCTTGACCGACAGAGTTTGAGTGGTATAGCCATTAATGACCCAGCTCGCTTCAAGGTATATCTGACCAACGAGAGCGAGCAACCGGAAGCGGCTACTGGTGGCCTGACATTGTTCTCCTTCTTCCTTGATGAAACGTCGAACCCCAATGGCGCAAAGATTTACGTGGATGGTACACCGCTCAACGGCAATGGCGTAACCATTGTTCTTTATCCAAACAAAGTGGTGGAGAAAACCATGGAGGTATATGCTGGTAGTGAGTTTGACTATGAGGGTATCACTCTTGGCGTAGCCTCCAACTCTGACTTCGCTAATACACAGAATAAGGTGAAGTTCGATGTACACTATCTGCGTCAGGCTGGGTCTGTGAATATCTCATCGCCAGGCGATAAGTGGGTCATGAATACCGATGCGCCATGGAACGAGAAGCGTGGCTGGTTCATTCCTATCACCATTGACGGATTCAACAAGCACCAGAAGAATTTTGACCACATCGAGTTCCAGTATAAAGAATCGATGCGCGGCGAAAACAGTTGGACGAACCTGTGTTCGTACTATGCCGACTCAACGCTGATGGCTCAAGCTAATGGCGTACGTGAGATGATTCCAGAGAATGGCAACATCATTACACAGTTCTATGGTGAAGGAACGGTGATGGAAAAAGCCTACGACCTTAGGGCCGTGCTCTATTGTCGTGATGGTAACTCGTTCCTGACTACGCCTTCGCGAATCATCAGCGGTGTGAAGGATACACGTCGGCCACAGTTGTTTGGAATGCCAGAGCCTAAGGATGGTACCATAACAAATAAAGACAATATTGTGTTCAACTTCTCTGAGGATATAGAATACAACTATCTGAACGACATCACCAATTTCGAGGTAAAGGGTGAGGTGAACAACGATAATATAACTGAGACGGTAAGTCTGGAGTTTAGCAATAATGCCAGCGTGGAGAGTGAGGCTCAACGCAATTTCAATGGTAAGAACCTGACCATTGACATGATGATTAAACCAAATGAAAGTGGCAGGGAAATGCCGTTGTTCTCGCATGGCACCAATGGCAAGAAACTTCAACTGTGGCTGACAGGGGATTATCATCTGAAGGCTGTTGTTGACGACCAGACATACACTTCGACCAAGGCCATCGCCAAGGGTGGTTTCACACAGGTTGCCATGACCATTAGTCAAGATAGTGTGCTGACATTCTACAATGGTGGAGAAGAAATCGGTACCTCTAAGATGACGACGCTTTATACCGGCACAGGACCACTTATCTTTGGTAGAACAAATGAGACAGACCGCACAAAGAGTCAATACTACGAAGGACGTATGATGGAGGCTCGCTTGTGGTATCGCGCCCTTACTGGCGGATTGCTGGGCTCGACCTATGGTAGTCGTCGACTGACAGGATACGAAGTTGGTCTTGTGGATTATTACCCGATGAACGAAGGACACGGCGACTATGCTATGGACCACACGCAAGGCGCTAATGCACAGTTGAAGGGTGCATCGTGGGCCATGCCACACGGATTCTCGCTCTACCTGGACTGGGAAGATCGCGGACTGGCACTCAATCAGAATACCTTGAACCGAACAGCTGAACAAGACTATACGTTGATGTTCTGGTTCAAGACTGACTCAAAAGGCCGAGGCGTATTGCTAAGTAATGGTGCTGGAAGTGCTGACGAAGACAATGCAAGGAACCAGTTCAATATTGCTTTTGAGGCAGAGAAACTGATGTATAGAACTCATGGAATGGGTGTTGAAGTGCCTGGCGATTGGAGCGATAATCAGTGGCACCACTTTGCCATGACGGTGAAACGCTCTCATGGCGTGGCAAACATCTATGTGGATGCAGTTCTGCGCGCCAGCTTTGCTGCCGACTCTTTGGGAGGCATCAGTGGCGGACATCCTCTTGTTGGTGCAGCGCTCTCTGACAAGAAGAATGAACAGGGAAAGATTGAAACAGTCGATACTCGCAATTGGCTGAGAGGTTATATAGATGAGCTGTGCCTCTTCGAGCAGGCTCTGCCAGCAACAATGATCAAGAACTACTCGTCGAAGAGTCCTTGTGGTGATGAGATCGGACTGTTGACCTACCTGTCGTTCGACCACCAGGAACGTCAGTCGAATAATGACATCGAACTTGTACCTTATCCATATAGCAGAAAGATATATAAGGATGAGAAGGGCGACACTCGTTATGAGTTAGACCCGCAGACAAAGGAACCGACGTCCATTCCAGTGCGCGACTATCCGTTTGCCGACGAGGTGAGCATCGAGACAGTCAAGGCACATATTGATGGTACGACGGCTGCACCTGTGGTGCCATACGAGGAACTGAAGAACCTGACCTACAGTTATGTGGGAAAAGACAATCAGGTACTTGTGAGCATCGACGAACAGACTTCGCGCATCAATCGTTGTAACATCTATGTTACTCTGCGTGATATCGAGGATAAGAACGGCAATGCAATGGCATCGCCTCAGACAGCTTGCTATTACGTGAACAACAGTAATTTGGAATGGTGGCCTAACCGCGAGACAAAGACAATCTCTACACAAGAAAATAGCTTTAATGATGTTTACCTGAGCATTAGGAATAACAGTGCTGCGAGTCACACTTATACGATAGAGAATTGTCCGAAGTGGTTGCAACTGGAAAAATACAGCGATATCGTCGGTCCGAATGACTTTGCGCTTATAACTGGTACGGTGAGCAGAAATCTGAATGTTGGTACGTATGATGAGATTATCTATTTCTCCGACGAGGAGGGTGTCAGGGAACCACTCTATCTGAACGTTACCATTGAGGCAGAGAAACCTAACTGGGCACTCGATATTCCTGGCGACCTGCTTCAGTACTCTATGAATATCACAGGTCAAGTGTACCTCAACGACGAGATTGATATTGACACGCGTGACATCATTGGCGCATTCGATTATGAGGGGCAGTGCCACGGCTTTGCTCATATCGGACATTCGGCTCAGACTGATGATAATGGTCTCTATCTGACTGTCTATGACAACATCCCTAATGGTCGTAAGCTGCTTTTCAAGTTATGGCAGTATTCTACTGGCAGGGAGCAGATGTTGAGAGCCGATGGTCAGGAATGGTTGGAGTTTAAGAAATCTACTGTCCTTGGCATCGACAAGCCTGTGCGCTTCGAGGGTACTAAGAGCTTCATCCAAACCTTCAACTTGAAGAAAGGTTGGAACTGGGTATCGTTCAACGTGTCTAGTGAGAAACTATTCAATCTGAACAATCTCCTCGACGGACTGCCATGGTGCGAGGGCGACGTGCTGACCGATATGAATACTGATCTGACGCTGCTTTATACTAACGGACACTGGTTGTCGTCAGGTGGTTTGAATAATGTCATGCTCTCTACACGTAAGGCTTACGCTATCAAGGTGCAGAATGATATCTCCTTCCCTGTTTCAGGAAGTATCATTAAGGCAGCCGACCAGCGAACCATTGAGGTGAAGAACGGGTGGAACGGTATTGGATATACGCCGATGATGAACCTGAGTGTTGAGACTGCCTTGAGTGACTATTACGACAAAGCTGAGGTGGGTGATGTTGTGAAGAGCCACAATGAGTTTGCTTACTTCGCACTAACCGGTGGCACAGGGCGCTGGCGTGGTAGTCTGCAGTATATGAAACCTGGCGAGGGCTATATGCTACTTCGCAAGAACAGTACACCCATAACCTTCCGCTATCCGTTCTTCGAGGTTGGAAGCACGTTTGTTGATGAGTGGAACTACACCACAACGTTCAGGGCGCCTTCTGCTCAGCTTCGTTCTACGATGAATGTATCGGCTGTAGTCGATGGCTTCAGTCTTGAGGAAGGCGATCGTCTGGTGGCTTACGCTAATGGAGAAAAGGTTGGAGAGGCCAAGGCAGCACAGTTGCTTGCAAAGGACCACACGGATGCTCCTATCTTCTATCTCAGCATCAGTGGTGAAGCGCAGACGGGCATATGGTTCGCTATTGAACGCGATGATGAGATTGTAGCAAGCACGATGGAGCAGATGTCTTTCCGTGCTAATGCTGTGGTGGGCTCTCCTGACCAGCCTACAACAATCAGCTTTGCACGTAGTGACAATGCCGACGGCAAGTGGTATAGCATGAATGGTGTACAGTTGCCAAAGCGTCCTACGAAGAAAGGTATATATATATATAATGGTAATAAAGTCGTAATCAAATAAGTTATGAAATATCGTATCTTTTCCTTTGTCGCAATTCTGCTGGCAGGACTCACAATGGGAGCCTGCGATAGTGATGACGATAGCAACAATTCCCTGAGCTATACGTTGGAGAACACAACGATGGCGCCCGCGTGGCAGATGGATTGGAACTTCAATCAAGAAACTCCCAATTGGCAGAAGCCACAATCGCAAAGCTTCGAGAACTGGGTCGTTATACTGGTGAAGATTGAGCAAGAGCTGCAAGAATATACCAGTAAGGATGACTTGATGGCTCTTTTCGTGGAAGACGAATTGCGTGGGCTGGCCAGTCCTGCTATCAGTGTCGATGACCCCGGCTCCAGTTGCGATTATTATCTTATGAAGGTTTTCGGTAATGAAACGGACGAGGAGTGGATGGACGTCACATTGAAGTATTATAATAGTCAATTAAAGCACGTGTTCTCACGTTCTGCGTCTTTCCAGTATAGGACAGATCAGGTGATAGGTATTGATGAGGATTTTGTTCCAAAGTTCACGTTAGGACCCGCTAAGTATCCTATTGTCATGAACCTGTCGCTCGACTCAACCCCTTTGGCCAATGTAGATATGGAAACTTCCAGTGATGACATGATGGGTGCCTTCGTTGGCGGTGAGTGCCGCGGTGTGGCGCATGCCAACGGACGTATGGTTGTCTATGGTCGTGAGGAAGGCGAGAAGGTGACCTTGAAGTACTATGAAGCTGTAAATCATCGCGTATATACCTTCAATGATGCGGTGAGGATAAAACAATTACCAACAAATACCATAACAATCAATTAATGTGATGAAACTATTGAAATTATTCTCTTTGATGCTGGTAGCAACCACGATGGCTGCCTGTTCCAGCGATGACAACGACGCCACACCGCAGCGCCCTGAAGTGCGTGCGCTGTCTTTCGAGGTGTCGGAAACTCCCTATGAGAAACCTGGCGAAAGTCGTCGTATCACAAGGGCTGCTATTGCTAGTTCGCTTGATAAGTTCTATCTGAACTATATATACGGTTCAGAGCTGCTAACAAACGGCTCTTCTATAGAGACAACGAAAGATGGTGAGAAGGGCTGGAAGGTCAGCGGTGGTGCTATAGGATGGCCAGGAACGGAAAATACAGTGGATTGGTATGCCTGTTCGGAGAAAGTGACTTTTAATACGAGTGGACCATACATCAACTTCTCCGTCGTTGAATCAGCCTCACACCAGAAAGACCTGTTGGTGGCTACTGCCAGCGGAACGTATGCTGAAACGGGTGGCAAACTCTCTTTTACCTTTGATCACGTATGCAGTGCTTTGCGCTTCAATGTGAAGAAAGCCAAGAATTTGGCTGACTATACGCTGACGGTGCGCGAGGTGAAGCTCTGCAATGTGGCGAGTGAGGGCGACTATTATTTCAAAACCTTGTCGTGGACGCTGGATACTACTAAGTCCAACTATACTCTCTATTCAAGTGCGGGCTTGACTCCAGGTGCGGGCTTGATTCTGGGAATAGAATCCTATGTACCTTTGGGTGATTCCAAAGCTCCTTATCTCTTCCTGCTTCCTCAAACGCTCACGGCGTGGGGTCGTTCGGGGGCGCCTGCCAATACCTATCTTGAACTGACTTGCGTTATCAGCAGCAACGGTAGCGAGGTGCACAATGGCAAGGCCTATATTCCTTTTGGCGCCGTGCTGGAGAAAGGCTATGAGTATGATGTGAATATTAACATAGGCAAGAATTCGCTTTATAAGCTTGATAACGGTAATGTAACTAGAATTATACCCTCATGAAACAGAAATATATAAAACCCACTTCGCGCATCTTCCAGCTTCAAGGACCAGTGCTGATGGTCTCTGGTTCTGTTGAGGTAACAGATTATAAGCGTGATACGATCAGCATTGGAGATGTTGATTCTGAATGATAGATAGTACAGAAAACAATAAGCTCCGACCCGGACGAGTGCCAGGTCGGAGCTTGTTGTTATGAGTGGTCTGCGACTGTTACCACACCTTTTTCGAACGGAAAAACACCTTAAATTCATTTATTTTTCACAAAAACTTCATTTTTAACATATAAAATAAACGTATTTTAAGAAAAACTGTTAACTTTGCAAAAAATCTATAAATTACAATCTGATGAATACAATAAGACAATGGATGATTGCCGCCATCCTGATTATCTGCGGCACAATAGATATACAAGCAGAGACTCTGCGTGGTACCGTGAAAGACGCAATTACTGGCGAGACTCTGATAGGAGCGACTGTGAAAGTTGTGGAGTTAGCTGATGCGGTCGCCGTGACTGACATTGATGGTAACTATACGATCAATGTCAAGCAGGGCGGCCGCTATACCATTGAGACTAACTATATCGGTTATGAGCCCAGCATCATGAAGGAAATCCTGATTTCGGGTGTCAAGGAGGTGGTGCTCGACGTAGCACTGCGCGAGAACAGCACCGAACTGAAAGAGGTGGTGGTGCGCCCACGCGTGAACAAGGAAGCCACCGTGAACCCTGCCGTGCTGACTGGCGGTGTGATGCTGTCGATGGAAGAGGCCAGCCGTTTTGCTGGTGGCTACAACGACCCGGCCCGTCTGGTGACGGCCTTTGCCGGTGTGTCGGGCGAGGCCGATGGTAGCGGACTGTCTATCCACGGTAACGCCCCCGAGCGCATGAAGTATCGCATCGAGGGTGTGGAGGTGTTCACCCCCAACCACTTTAATGACCTGTGGAGTGCGGGCTACGGTCTGGTGAGCGCACTGAACTCTAACGTGATTGGCAACTCAGACTTCTTCACTTCTACCTTCAACGCCAACTACAACAATGCCCTGAGTGGCGTGTTCGATGTGAAGATGCGTGCCGGCAACAACAACAAACATGAGAATATCCTGCAGATAGGTACCGTGTCTGAGGAGTTGACACTCGAAGGTCCTATCTCGCGCAAGAACAACAGCAGCTATATCGTGAACTACCGATATGGCTTCACGTCGCTGGTAGATAAGTTGGGACTGGTTGACATGGACGGTTCGCACATGGGCTTCCAGGATTTCTCTGTCAAGCTGAACTTCCCCACCAAGCGCGCGGGCACGTTCTCGCTCTTTGGACTGGCGTCTCACGACAGCACCTACGATGACCCGTTGGATCTGGAAGACGTGAACGCCGTCTATGACACCTCGGATAACGAGGGTAAGCTGACGCAGATTCTGGCTGGCGCGTCACACAAGATTCACTTTGGCAATAAGTGGACCTGGCGCACCACGGCGGCCTACAACATGCAGCACCTGAAGAGCGATATGTTCTACTTCGGACTGAGGCGTGACGCTAATGGCGTTCCTGTATCTCCATTGGCTTTTGAAGATCCCGATAATCCCAAGAGCAAGAAGTACCCCTTCAGTCAGCAGCAGATGAACGAAGACCGACTGATGATCAACACCGAACTGTCGAAACAGCTGACGGCCAAGTGGCTGACACAGTTTGGCGCCGAATATTCACACCGCTTCTTCAACCTCTACTATCGCTCTCACGACCAGCTCTACGACACGCTGAACCCGATGGTAGAATATACCAAGATGAAGGATAACACGGGCCTGGCAAACATGTTCTGGCAGAACCTGTTCACGCTGAGCGACGAGCTGAGCCTGTCGGCTGGTGTGGCCGCCAACTACTTCCTGCTCTCGAAGGACTTCTCGGTGGAGCCGCGCGTCAGCATGAAGTGGGATCCCACCGAAAAGCATAGCATCTCGCTGGGCTATGGTCTGCACTCTATGATCGAGAAACTGGACACCTACTTCTATCGTGACGAACTTGGTCGTATGCCCAACAAGGATCTGGACCTGTCGAAGGCGCACCACCTGCATGCCACCTATATGTATAAGTTAAACCCCAACCTGACGCTGCGCCTGAATGCGTTCTATGAGTATGGCTTCGACACCCCCGTGGGAGCGGCACCTGGCAGCACCTACTGTGTGACCAACCGCCTGTTCTCTTATACAGAAGAGGCATTGGTGGGCAAGGGTAATACGCGTAACTATGGTGGCGATATCACCTTGGAACACTATATGTATCACGGTTTCTTCGGACAGGCTAACGTCTCTGTGTATAAGTCGCAGTACAAGGGACAGGACAAGGTTTGGCGCAATCAGCTCTACGACCGCGGCTTCATGATGAAGGTGCTGGGCGGTAAGGAGTGGATGATAGGCAAGAACGTACTGAACGTCAGTGCTAAGTATAGCATCCAGGGTGGTCTGCGCTACACGCCTGTTGACATCGACGCGATGCGCGCCAGAGTGGCCGAAGGTAAGATAGACGATAACCCCATCTATAAGGATGATGAGGCTTTCACCAAGCGCTTTGACCCAACGGGCATCGTTGACCTCACCGTGAGCTATAAGATCAACAAGCGTCGCGTGAGTCACACCATCGCCTTCGAGGGACTGAACGTCTTAGGCACCAAGACTCCCATATACCAGCGCTATGATCTGGGTACCAACGACGTGCGCATAGACAAGAGCTCTATCTCGCTGCCCAACATCTTCTACCGCCTAGACTTCTAAGACAGAACAACAGACGAACATACTTTTTGCGAGCATACTCATGAATTTAAAAATTTTTGAGAAAAAAGTGTGATGGAAGAAAAATATTGTGTATATTTGCCAATGATTATACATCCTAATGAAAAGCGGTGTTAATCTGACGCAGCTAAAAGCTAAATTATATAGGCCTAATGATGAAGATAGAAACCTACATACCAGAAGAGGACGAGGAGGCGCTGGACTTTGTGCACCGCGTCATAGACCTGCAGCCAGACAGGGTACCACTGCGCATCATTGAGCAGCTGGTGGAGATCGTGTTGGGCGAACTGAAGGGTCGCGACTGTCTGATGAGCGCCGAAGGATCGGAGAAGTTCCTGACGGTGACCATGCGCCACGGTGGACGTGCTATCGACGATCGACTGGTGTGGGTGATGGGCGACCATACAGACCGCATAGAGTATCACCCCGAGGGTGATGAGTGGGTACTAAGCATCCGCCGTGACGTGCCTCCTCCATTTGTGAGCCGACGATAAACAGCTGATATAGAGGCACTATTCCGAAAGAATAGTGCCTCTTTTCGCCTAAAAATATGGGATGAAGACTATCAGCCAGGGAAAACAACTATCAGTAACAATGAAACACTAAAACAATATGCCAAATAAGCCAATGAACACGGATCTTCTCGACCGCGCCATCGTGTTTGCCGTACGGGCTCATGCTGGCACTGAGCGGCGTGGCAAGGGTTTCCCCTACGTCGTACATCCGTTGGAGGCCATGGCTATTGTGGCCACGATGACGCCCGACCAGGAGCTGTTGGCTGCTGCCGCGCTGCACGACACGGTGGAAGATACCGACGTGACCACCGAGCAGATACGGCTGGAGTTTGGCGAGCGTGTGGCAGCATTGGTGGCTGCCGAAACCGACATACGCATGGATGGCATGAAGCGAGAAGACAGTTGGCACGCCCGCAAGCAGGCAGCCATCGACCGGTTGGCGCAGGCCTCTACGGATGCTAAGATGGTGGCGCTGGGCGATAAACTCTCGAACATGCGAGCCATTGCACGCGACTATGCCGCACAGAACGACCGCCTGTGGCAGCTGTTCCGCACGGCCGACCCTCAGGAACATGCCTGGCACTACCGCGGACTGGCCGATGCCCTCCGCGAGTTGGATGGCACGACCGCCTATCAAGAATTTGAACAACTCATCAAACAAGTCTTTGGATGAAGAAACAGATACAATACCTCATGCTGGCGGTGGCCCTGTTGTTGCCCCAGATGGCCAGTGCCCAGGACGAAACCATCGTGTTTACGCCCCAATGGACGGCACAGGCACAGTTTGCCGGTTATTATGTGGCCGAGGCAAAAGGATTCTATCGTAAGGCCGGGGTCAACGTGCGCATTGAACATCCCACCTCTACACAGCCGGCCATGAGCCGTCTGCGCAAGAACGTGTGCCAGGCCACTACGCTGCAGCTGTGTCAGGCTCTGGAGATTATTGATGCCGGAACACCACTGGTGAATATCCTGCAGACCTCGATGAACAATGCCATGGTCATCGTCTCGGCACGCAATCGTAACCCGCTGAAGCATAAAGGTGCACGTGTGGGTATCTGGAGTGTGGGCTTCGGTCAGCTGGCCATCTGCATGAGTCAGAAGGAACACCTGGACTATGAATGGATACGCTTTGCGCAGAATATCAACCTTTTTGTGGCAGGTGCCCTCGATGCCATGCTGGCCATGAGCTATAACGAGTATTACCAGCTGGTGCAGGCCGGCGTGGTGATGACCGAAGATAATGTGTACCGCTTCTGTGACCACGGCTATAACGTGCAGGAAGACGGTCTCTATATGTTGCGTGATTTCTACGAGGAGCATCCCGCTCTGGCAAAGAAGTTTGCCCAAGCCAGTCGGCAAGGGTGGGAGTGGGCTGCCCGTCATCCGAAGGAGACACTCGACATCGTGATGCAGTATGTGGAAAAGAACCGCATACCTACCAACCGCGTGATTCAGGAGCTGATGCTCAAGGATGTGCTGCGCATGCAGGTGGACCGCGAGTCCAAACGTCGTGAGTTCCGACTGCGCCCCGACATGGTGCGCAAGGCTTGCAAGTTGATGCGAGAGAACCACATGCTGAAACGTGAGGTGACATACAATGAGTTAATCAGTGAAAAGTGAATAGGGCTATGGATGGAATCATATCGTATATACGCCGAAAGCTCTCTGTCAGGGTCAGTCTGTGGGTGGTGATGTTTGCTGCCCTGATCTTCATCACGGCCTTGGGCTTCCTGTTCTATCAGTCGCGCGAGGCTATCCGTCAAGAGGCTATCAACCGTGCCACACAGATACTGGACAAGACCTCGCTGCGCGTGGAGGGCATCATGAACCGTGTGGAGGTGGCTTCGAAGATGACTGAATGGCTGGTGCAGCGCCATCCTGACAAGGCCGACTCGATGTTTGTGTACAGTAGGGCCATGCTGCTGAACAACCCAGACTTCTACAACTGTTCTATCGCTTTCGAGCCTGACTTCTTCAAAGACCGCGGCCGCTATTTCTCGGCCTACTCCCGCCGCGACACACCCAAGAACAACAAAATGGGTGAGACCATACGCACCTCGCTGGGCGGCAGCGACAGCTTCCAGTATTTCTATATGGACTGGTATCTGATGGCTAAGCTCTTTAAGCATGCCTGCTGGACCGAACCTTATGTAGATGTTGATATGTCAACGAACACCGGTGAGATGGTGTCCAGCTATTGCTACCCAATCATGGACAACGAGGGAAAGGTGATCTGTGTCATCAACACCAGCTTATCGCTGAACTGGCTCTCGCAGACCATCTCGGCAGTGAAACCATACCCCAACTCCTACAGCATCATGATAGGGCGTGGCGGTACCTATTTCGTGCATCCTGACAGTACTAAGATTACGCGCGAGACCATCTTTACAAAGACGTTGTTGGAGCCAGATACCGCCCTGACGGCGCTGGGACATGCTATGCAGCGTGGTGAGGAAGGCATGAAGCAGATGATCATCGACGGACAGGATTGTTATGTGTTCTATAAACCGTTGGCAGATACGGGATGGAGCATGGGTATCGTGTGTCCGGAGAGCGATATCTTCGGTGGATTCGACCGTGTGCGTCACGCCGTGATGGGCATCGTGGTGGTGGGCTTGTTGCTCATGCTCTACATCTTTATCAAAGTGATTACCCGCGAGCTCAGTCCGCTGCGTCGTCTGGCTGATGAGGCAGAGACCATTGCTTCGGGCAATTTTGAGACGCAGTTGCCAGACATCCAACGTACCGACGAGATAGGACAGCTGAGCCAGTCGTTTGCTGGTATGCAGAAATCACTGGTGAAATACATCGACGAGCTGAAGAACACCACGGCACAGAAGACCTCCATTGAGCGCGATCTTCACATTGCCAGCGCTATACAGAGGGGCATGTTGCCTAAGAACTTCCCCACCAAGGACGACCGCGACGATGTGCAGATCTATGCCTCGCTGACACCAGCGAAGGATGTGGGTGGCGACCTGTTCGACTTCTATATCCGCGACGAGAAGCTGTTCTTCTGCATTGGCGACGTGTCGGGTAAGGGTATTCCTGCCTCACTCGTCATGGCCGTGACGCGTTCCATCTTCCGAACGGTGTCGGCACGCGAGGCGATGCCAGACCGCATCGTGTCGAACATGAACGAGATTATTGCTGATGCCAACGATACCAACATGTTTGTGACACTCTTTGTGGGTGTGCTCGACCTGCCTACAGGGCGTATGCGCTATTGCAATGCCGGACACGACGCTCCGCTATTGGCTGGCGCCGGCTTGGGCTCGTTGACGTGCGATGCTAATATACCTATCGGTGTGATGCAAGACTGGAAGTACTCGCTGCAGGAAACACAGATCTTCACGGGTACCACCATATTCCTGTTTACAGACGGACTGACCGAGGCCGAGAATGCCAATCACGATCTGTTCCGTATGGAACGTGTCAAAGAGGTGGCCTCACAGGCTCTGGCCCATCAGCAGCACGAGCCGAAGCAGTTGATAGACATGATGACCAATGCCGTCCATCAGTTTGTGGACAAAGCCGAGCAGAGCGATGACCTGACAATGATGGCGATACAATACACCAAGCTGGAGAGAGACGTGAGATTCAGTAAGCGCATCGTCTTGCTCAATGACATACAGGAGGTTTCAAAGCTGACAGCCTTTGTCGATGAGGTCTGCGAGGTGGTGGGCTTCAGCCCCGCCATGACGATGCAAATGAACCTGGCATTGGAAGAGGCCGTGGTCAATGTGATGAACTATGCCTATCCGGAAGGAACGCATGGCGATGTCACTATTGAAGCTAAGACAAACGATGTGCGTCTGAAGTTCACCATCATAGACAGCGGCACTCCCTTCGATCCTACAGCCATGGAGGATGTGGACATCCATCAGGATGCAGAAGACCGCCCCATAGGTGGACTGGGCATCCATCTGGTGCGTGAAATCATGGACTCGGTGAACTACGAGCGCGTGGACAATCTCAATGTGCTGACGCTGAGAAAGAAACTGAGAAAAAATAATTAAAAGTATAAAAACAATGAAGACAACAATTCAAAAACAAGATGGTAATTTGATTGCCATTCTGGAGGGACGCCTCGATACTGCGGCTTCCCAAGAGGTGGAAAAGGCCATACAGCCTCTTTATGACTGCGATGGACAGGACGTCATTATCGACTGCACGAATATGGAATATATATCATCGAGTGGCCTGCGTATATTCCTTGGAATTCTGAAAAATACCAAGGCAAAGGGAGGCCATGTATATATTAAAGGTATCTCAGACAACATTCGTGCTGTCTTCGCCATGACTGGCTTTATTAATCTGTTTGAGTTTAAGTAAATCATCATGCAATGGGAAAGAATGTGACATTAGATTCGCATGGCGAGGCACTGATGCAGCAGTATCGCGAACGGCGTCCCTCGCTTGAGCTTTTGGCAAAAGAGGCCTACGAAGTTTTGAGTAGTGCGCTTCGTGAGCAGGGCATCTATGTCACTGCCATTGAATATCGAGTGAAGGCTGAGAATTCGCTGGCTGGTAAGCTGGAGCTGAAAGGGGCGAAGTATAAGAGTATTGATGATATCACCGATCTGGTAGGCATGCGCGTCATCACTTTCTATACTGATGATGTGGATAAGGTGGCAGCTATAGCCAAGAGTGTCTTTGACATTGACTGGAAAGAGAGTGTTGACAAACGTAAACTGCACCAACTGGATTCTTTTGGATATAACTCGCTGCACTATATCTGCAGAATGAAGAGTGGCGGACCGCGTTTCGAACTGCAGATGCGCACAGGATTGCAGCATGTGTGGTCGACCATCGAACACGATATACGTTATAAGGGCGATGTAAAGATTCCCCGTGAGTATGCGCGGCAGTTTAGTCGTTTGGCAGGCATGTTGGAACTCATTGACGATGAGTTCAGTCGTCTGCGTACGGTGCTCACCGACTATAGGCGTCAGATTCGTTCGCTGGTAAAGGATGGACAGCTTGATGAGGTTCCTTTGTCGGTTGACTCGTTTCGCAGTTATCTCGACTTGGCTCCCTTCGACAGGCTGAATAAACGCATTGCTGCTGTTAATCAGGCAGAGATTTATCCCGTCTCTTTGATGCCGTTCCTGCCGGTTCTTGAGTCTTTCGGACTTGTAACGCTCAGTGATGTGCAACGTTTCATAGAAGAGAATTCTGATGAGGCCTATCAATTGGCTCTTTCACAACTGGCTGTTACCGACTTGGACATTCTCTCCTCGAGTGCTGCCTTGCAGTATCTTTGTTTGGTCCATGTGTTGAAGCACGATGGAGGGCGTGAAGGTCTGAAAGCTATTTTTGATACCATCAATGGTGAGAGTGCGGCAAATGCTGCGTTGGCAGATATGATGTTGGAACAGGCTCAGACACTGCCATTCATGCAGAGAATTGGTAATTGAAAAGCTTAACTTTTGCGGGCGAAAAGCATAACTTTTATATAGCAAAAGCATAACTTTTATATAGCAAAAGCATAACTTTTATACTGCAAAAGTGTAACTATTGATTCGCGTCTAGAGTCTAGAAAGCATCATTCTAGAGTCTAGACGTTGCAGTTCTAAAGTCTAGAATTGGTAGATCTAAAGTCTAGAAACGGCATTTCTAGAGTCTAGAATCGATGCAATAGCATAAGAATAACACCGTCAAAGTAAAAGTTTAGCGGCACTATTCGGTGTGAATAGTGCCGCTAAACGTATAGAATAGTGTCGCTTTTATCTAAGTCCCATGCGGGCCTCTACCACGTTAACCACATAGTCGCCAAGTTTCTCGCACTCGTTGATGAGGTCGATATAGATGGTACCCTCGGCATAGGTATAAGCGTGGTTGTTGACATCGATGATGTTCTGAGCCTTCAGCTGGTTGCGGTAGTTGTTGATCTCGTTCTCGATGTTGAACGTGCGGTTCACGTCGTAGGCTTCCTTGCGACCGCTCATCAGCTGGTTCATCTGCGTCAGCGCCTGATCGGTGAGACCCATCATCTGGTGCAGGTGATTGTATTGGTTCTCGATAAAGTGGTCTTTCTTGTCGCTGAACTTGCGGTTGATGGTGCGAGCCATGTTGAAGCACGAGTCGCCGATAGACTCCAGCTCGCTGACCTCGCGAAGCATGGCGCGAATCTTTGCCTTGGTCTCGTCAGAGAGGTGAGCATCGCTGACGCTCTCCAGGTACTTGGCAATCTCGAGCTCCATGTTGTCTGAGATGCTCTCGTATTTCTCGATGCGCGTGAACAACTTATTGAAATCGCTCTCGTTGTTTTTCTTGTCTTTGTTGGTGGTGCTAGACGACATGTTGAGCAGGTCTTGTACCATGCCAAACATGCGCTGCATGCGCTGACCGAAGGCACGAATCTCTTTCTGGGCTTCAAGCACGGAGAGCTCGGGAGTCTTCATGAAACCAGCGGTGATAAAGTGCAGACGGAAGTCTTCTTCCTCGTCCACCTTCTTGGGTTTGATAACCCAGCAAACGAACTTCTCAATCTGTGGGATAAACCAGATAAGGATGCTAGCGTTGATAATGTTGAAACCCGAGTGGAAGGCTGCCAGCGTGAACGTGAGCTTCTTGTCGGTTGCCATGTTGACCATATCCTGATGCAGGGCGTTGGTGCCAATATAATCTACGGCCCATACAACGCCGTCAACAAACCAATAGAACACGGCAAGTATCCAGATGACGCCAAACACGTTGAAGAACATGTGGGCCAAGGCGGCACGACGGGCCTGCGTGTTGGCCGAGAGTGCAGCCAGGTTTGACGTGATGGTGGTGCCGATATTCTCGCCCAGCACCAAGGCAATACCCATGTAGATAGGCATGGCACCACTGCCGCAGAGCAACATGGTGATGGCCATGACGGCTGCCGACGACTGTACGCAGAAGGTCAGCACGCCACCTAAGAGCAGGAACACCAGGATGGTGAGATAAGAATCGGTGGGAAACGACTCGAAGAAGTTGAGCACGTCGGGGTTGTGGCCCAAGTCCATGGCCTGGCCGGTGAGACGCAGCGTGGTGAGTCCTAACAGCAGAAGGCCCAATCCAAAGAGGAAGTCACCGATGTAACGGTGCTTCTTCATGTAGATCATGATGATGCCAAGGAAGAAACCGATGTAGCTGACAATGCTGATGTCGAACGATGAACCCAGCGCCATAATCCATGCGGTAAACGTGGTTCCGATGTTTGCACCCATGATGACCGAGATGGCTTGTGCCAATGTGAGAAGGCCAGCATTAACAAACGATACAGTCATCACAGTGGTGGCTGTTGATGACTGTACAGAGGCCGTTACGACAGAACCTGTAAGAAGACCAGTAAGACGATTGGAAGTCATAGCTCCCAGAGCGTGACGCAACTGAGGGCCGGCCATCTTCTGCAAGGCTTCACTCATGGACTTCATACCAAACATGAGAAGTGCCAGTGAGCCGAGCATCGTGAATAGTGTAATCACCATAAACGTTGAAATGTTTTTTTTGATTATGAATTTGGGGACAAATTTAATAAATAAATTTTAATTATGTGGTAATATGACTTTTTTTTTGTAATTTTGAAGCGTATTTTCCACTACTAATCAAAACGGGAAAGATATGGAGAAAAAGATAAACGTGTTCTGTAAGAACATAGGAAAAATGCTTGAAGTGCCCATGGGATGCAACCTGCTGGACATCTTTAAGATTTCAGGACTGACGATGGAGTATGGTCCTGTGTGTGCACGTGTCAACAATAAAATAGAGGGCATCCACTTTCGTGTGTATAAGCCCAAGGAAGTGGAGTTTCTGGATATGTACTCGCCCACGGCCATACGTACATATACGCGTACCTTATTTTTTGTATTATGTAAGGCTTGTCACGACCTCTACAACCCATGCAGGGTGAGCATCGACATTCCGGTGTCGAATGGCTATTATGTGGATCTGGACCTGGGACGCCCCGTCACGGTAGAGGATGCCGGCAAGATACGCCGCCGCATGCAGGAGATTGTGGATGCGGGCTATCCTATCCATCGCCATGAAACCAGCACCGAAGAGGCCATCCGCCTGTTCACCGACTTGGGCTCTATGTCGAAGGTGAAGTTGCTGAAGAGTCGTGGCGAGATCTTTACCACCCTTTACGACATAGATGGTTACTATGATTACTACTACGGCTCGCTGCTGACCACCACGTCAAATCTATACCTCTTTGGCGTAGAGAAATACTACGATGGCTTGTTGCTGCGCATACCGCAGCCCCAACACCCTAATGAGCTGGGCGAGCTGGTGATGCAAGACAAGATGTTTGGTATCTTCAAGGAGAGCCACCGCTGGCAGCAGCTGATGGGCATGAGAACCGTGGGCGACCTGAACGAGGCTATCCAGAATGGCTACAGCAACCTGCTGATACAGGTGAGCGAGGCCCTACAGGAAAAGAAGATTGCTAAGATCGCTGATGATATAGCCAACAGAAAGGGAGTGAGACTGGTGCTGATTGCCGGTCCGTCGTCGAGCGGTAAGACCACTACCTGCAAACGTCTGTCGGTGCAGCTCATAACGAATGGTATCAAACCGGTACCTATCTCCTTGGACGACTATTTTCTGGACCGCGACCTAACTCCGAGAGATGAGACTGGCGACTATGATTTCGAGAACCTTCATGCCCTGAACCTGCCCTTGCTGAACGAACAGATGAATGCTCTCTTCAGGGGCGAAGAGGTGGAACTGCCTCGTTATGACTTCCCGACAGGAAAGAGCGTGAAAAGTGGCAAGAAACTGCGCCTGGCAGACGACCAGGTGCTGGTGATGGAGGGTATTCATGCCCTCAACCCAGAACTGACTGCAGGTGTGCCACAAGAACAGATCTATCGTGTTTATGCATCGGCACTTACCACCCTGCTGCTGGATAGTCATAACTACATTGCTACCACCGACAACCGACTGTTGCGCCGCATCGTGCGCGACCATAAGTACCGTGGCGTATCGGCACAGGAGACCATTCGCCGTTGGCCTTCGGTGCGCAGAGGCGAGAACACGTGGATATTTCCATTCCAGGAACATGCCGACCAGATGTTCAACTCGGCCATGCTCTTCGAGTTGGCCGTCATAAAAAGTCAGGCGGAGCCGTTGTTGGAACAGGTGCCCGAGAACTGTCCGGAGTACTCGGAGGCCTACCGATTGCATAAGTTATTGAAATATATTAAGCCAATACCAGAAGACCAAATTCCGCCAACGTCGCTGCTGCGCGAGTTCCTGGGCGGGTCGTCTTTTGAATATTGATGACTAAAACATTTTTTAACTAGAAATTAGTTCTCTGCAAAGTACGGATTATAGAAAGAATTTGTTATCTTTGCAGAGAATTTTTTTGATAACCATAAAACACTTTTTTCGAAGGTATTATGATACAGACAGTTGTGAAGCGCGACGGACGAATCGTCGGGTTTAACGAGCAGAAAATCATTGCTGCCATCCGTAAGGCGATGATGACCACCGATAAAGGTGAGGATGACAACCTGCTCAATCAGATAACAGATCATGTGGCCCAGCGTGGTGAGACACAGATGACGGTGGAGCAAATCCAGGATATGGTGGAACTGGAGCTGATGAAGTCAAGTCGTAAGGACGTGGCTCAGAAGTATATCGCCTATCGTAACCAGCGTTCTATTGCCCGTAAGGCAAAGACCCGCGACGTGTTCCTGGATATCGTGAATATTAAGAATAATGATATCACGCGCGAGAATGCCAACATGAATGCCGACACACCTGCTGGCATGATGATGAAGTTCGCTTCAGAGACCACCAAGCCCTTTGTCGATGACTATCTGTTGTCGGCCGAGAGTCGTGATGCCGTGACACACAACTATCTGCATATCCACGATAAAGACTATTATCCCACGAAGTCGTTCACCTGTGTACAGCACCCGCTGGACCACATCCTGAACTGTGGCTTCATTGCCGGACACGGTGCATCGCGCCCCGCCAAGCGTATTGAGACAGCTTCGGTGCTGGCTTGTATCTCGCTGGAGTGTGCGCAGAACGAGATGCACGGAGGTCAGGCTATCCCTGCATTCGACTTCTATCTGGCACCCTTTGTACGCCTGTCGTATATCGAGGAGCTGAAATATCTGGAGGATTTGAACGGCGAGGACTACTCAGCCATCTATCAGGAACCACTGCTCGACTATGTGAAGCAGCCTCTGGACGGCTTGAAAGGACTGGACCGCGTGCGCCAGCATGCCATCAACAAAACGGTGGGACGCGTGCATCAGGCCATGGAGGCCTTTATCCACAATATGAACACCATCCACTCACGAGGTGGTAATCAGGTGGTGTTCTCGTCTATCAACTACGGTACAGACACCTCGGCAGAGGGTCGATGCGTGATGCGCGAGCTATTGCTCTCTACCTACGAGGGCGTAGGCGGTGGCGAAACGGCCATCTTCCCCATTCAGATATGGAAGAAAAAGCGTGGTGTGAACTACCTGCCCGAGGATCGTAACTTCGATCTCTATCAGTTGGCATGTAAGGTGACGGCCCGTCGTTTCTTCCCGAACTTCCTGAACCTCGATGCCACGTTCAACCAGAGCGAGGAGTGGCGTGCCGACGATCCTGAACGCTACCTGCACGAGGTGGCAACGATGGGATGCCGTACGCGTGTGTTTGAGAACCGTTTCGGACCGAAAACCAGTGTGGGAAGAGGTAACATCTCGTTCTCGACAATGAATATCGTACGTCTGGCGCTGGAGTGCCGCGATATCAAAGACAAGGAACAGCGCATCGGTCAGTTCTTTGCCAAGCTCGACGACCTGTTGGAAATCACGGCCAAGCAGTTGGACGACCGCTTCCAGTTCCAAAAGACCGCCTTCACCCGACAGTTCCCCTTGCTGATGAAGAGCTTGTGGATTGGTGCTGATAAGTTGGGCCCCAACGACACGGTAGAGAGTGTGATTAACCAGGGTACACTGGGCATCGGTTTCATTGGCCTGGCAGAGTGCTTGGTGGCTTTGATTGGAAAACATCACGGCGAAAGTGAGGAGGCTCAGGAACTGGGACTGAAGATTGTGACCTACATGCGCGACCGTGTCAACGGATTCTGTGAACAGTATCATCACAACTATTCTGTACTGGCAACACCTGCAGAGGGACTGGCCGGACGCTTCACAAAGAAAGACCGTCGCGACTTTGGTAGCATTCCAGGTGTGACAGACCGCGACTACTATACCAACTCAAACCATGTGCCTGTGTACTACAAGTGCTCGGCTCGTCATAAGGCAGAGGTTGAGGCTCCCTATCACGACTTGACTCGTGGTGGACACATCTTCTATGTGGAGATTGATGGTGACGCTACACACAACCCACAGGTGATTATGAGCGTGGTTGACATGATGGACCGCCTGAATATGGGCTACGGCTCGGTGAACCACAACCGTAATCGCTGTATGGACTGTGGCTACGAGAATGCACAGAGCGACCTGAAGGCTTGTCCAAAGTGCGGTTCAACCAATATCGACCGCCTTCAGCGTATCACTGGCTATCTGGTGGGCACAACCGACCGATGGAACAGCGGTAAGTTGGCTGAGCTCAACGACCGCGTGACACATATTGACGATGGTGATCAGAAACTGTTTTCATGATTAGCGTATTAAGCATTATAGAAGATACAATGGTGGATGGTCCGGGATTCCGGACCTCCATTTATTGTGCTGGTTGCAGACATCAATGTGCTGGCTGTCATAACCCGCAGTCGTGGGATTTTGAAGGCGGTCATACTATGACGACCGACGAGATTATGAGCGTCATAGAGGCTGACCCCTTTGCTAACGTGACCTTCTCGGGTGGTGATCCGATGTATCAGCCCGAGGGCTTTACCGAGTTGGCAAAGGCCATCAAGTCACGTACAGACAAGGATATATGGTGCTACACCGGCTTTACCTTTGAGTCGCTGGTGAGCAATCCGCGCCAGAAGGCACTGCTTGAAAAGATTGACGTGTTGGTGGACGGTCCGTTTGTGAAGTCACAACGCGACGAAACACTTCACTTTCGCGGCTCTCGCAACCAGCGCCTGATAGACGTGCCTGCCTCGCTACGCGAAGGTAAAGTGTGTCTTTATAAAGAATAAGTTACGGATTATTCTATCTTCTTGGGGTTTTTGCTGCGCACCTTAAAGCGGTCGAAGCCCTCTCCGTAAACACCAATAACAGCACTTTGAGAAACAAAAGCGTTGGGGTCTATCTCGTTGATGATGCGGAAGATCACATCGCTCTGTCGGCGCTTGGCCAGAACAAAGAGCATCTTGACCTCTTTGCCAGAATAGAAGCCATGGGCATCAACGACGGTACATCCACGATGAGGCTCGCGATTGATGCGCTGGCCAATCTCCTCGTACTTGTCGCTGATGATGAAAAACTGCACCGAACGGCGCATGGAGTTCACGACCTGGTCTATACAGAAAGAGGTGACATAGAGAACCACATAGCCATAGATCACGCGTTCGATATCGCCTAGTACGAAGTAGCTGCTGGAGATGATGACGACGTCGCAAATCAAGATGACGCGTCCCAGTGAGATATCACGGTATTTGTTGATGATAGCCGCAATGATGTCGGTGCCACCGGTAGAGCCATTAGCAGCCAACCCCAAGCCCACGCCACTGCCACAGAAAACGGCACCGATGATGGCGGCCATGAATGGCTGGTCGCGGAGCAGATGAACCGTGATGTATTGCGGCATGATGGTCAGTGCGGTGGTCAGCACAGAGACGGCAAAGATGGTCTTCAAGCAGAATTTAAATCCCAGGATACGCAGGGCGATGAGCAACAATACAGCGTTGATGAGGAAGTAGCTGACGTTGATGGGAATGCCTGTGGCCCAGAACAATATAGATGACACACCCGCAACACCGCCCGTAGTGATGTTGTTGGGCAAGAGAAATACGGTCCATCCAATGCTATAGCTGATCATGGCGATAGCCAAAAGTGTGTAATCACGTATTTCGGTCCAGATGTTAACTTTAGAAAAACTCATCTTTTGTTGTTATTGTGTAATTCAACTGCAAAGGTACGAATATTTACTAATTATATATGTATAAAGGTGAAATTATTTTTATTAAAGTCTGTAATTCATAATTATTTCTTAATTTTGCAGTCGAAATTGAGAAATTAGCTAATGAAGAAACTTTTTATTGAGACTTACGGCTGCCAGATGAATGTGGCAGACTCGGAAGTGGTGGCATCGGTCATGAAGATGGCAGGCTATGAGAACTGCGAGAATATTGATGAGGCCGATGCGGTATTCCTGAACACCTGTTCGGTGCGTGATAATGCCGAGCAGAAGATCTATCATAGATTGGAAGCGCTGAATGCTGTGAAGCGTAAGCGTAGTTTGGTGGTTGGCGTGCTGGGTTGCATGGCAGAGCGTGTGAAAGACGACCTGCTGCAGAACCATGGTGCCGACCTCGTAGCAGGTCCTGATGCCTATCTGTCGTTGCCCGATCTGGTAGCGCAGGCAGAGTTAGGACACAAGGCTATCAATATTGAACTTTCTACAACCGAGACCTACCGCGATGTAGTACCCCAGCGTATTGGTTTGGGACACAAGATTGGCGGTTTTGTGAGCATCATGCGCGGTTGTAACAACTTCTGTCATTACTGTATCGTGCCTTACACTCGTGGTCGTGAGCGCAGTCGTGATGTGGAGAGCATTCTGCGTGAGGTACGCGACCTGCGCGATCGCGGTTTTAAGGAGGTAACCCTGCTGGGCCAGAATGTCAATAGCTATAACTTCGAGGGCATAGGCTTTCCTAAGCTACTGAGAGCTGTGGCAGAAGAGGCACCAGAGTTGCGTATCCGCTTCACCACCTCGCATCCCAAGGATATGAGCGACGAGACCCTCCAGGTGATTGCTGAGATGCCCAATGTCTGCAAGCATATCCACCTGCCAGTGCAGAGTGGTAGCGACCGTATTCTGAAGTTGATGAACCGTAAATACACGCGTGAATGGTATTTGGACCGTGTGGCTGCCATCCGTCGAGTCATCCCTGACTGTGGCTTGTCAACAGATATCTTCGTGGGTTATCACGACGAGACCGAGGAAGATCATCAGTTGTCACTGTCGTTGATGCGTGAGGTGGGTTATGATTCTGCCTTTATGTTCAAGTACTCAGAGCGTCCTGGCACGTTTGCCTCAAAGCATTTACCTGATAATGTGCCAGAGGAAGAGAAGATTCGTCGATTGAACGAGATGATTGCACTGCAGACAGAGATTTCTGCCCAACAGAACAAGAAGGATGAGGGCAAGGAGTTTGATGTGCTGGTAGAAGGCTTCTCAAAGCGTTCGCGCGAGCAGTTGTGCGGCAGAACAGAACAAAATAAAATGGTGGTCTTCGATAAGAAAAACCACCATATAGGCGAAACAGTCCGCGTGCGTATCACGGGTAGCACCAGTGCTACTTTGTTGGGCGAAGCCCTTTGATGCGTTCGGGATGACGTTTTCTATACGCTTCGATGCGTTCGGCATACGCCCGGTCTTTCTTTCGAGAGAGGTCGGGCGTAAATTTTGTATATTCGGGAATGGCTCTGCCATAATCTAGGATGCGGGTGTCTGCTCCGTTCTTGATGACGCAGATGGAGTCGTAGAGCGTATGCTTATACACCTCATAAGCAGCCATAGACAGCGTGTCGCCAGAGATGTTCACGGTCTGATAGTAACGGCTAGAGATGCCAAACTTGTCGAAACGGTCGTCAAACTGTATGTAGTAGTTCTTTGGTGAACAGTGGCTGACGGTATAGATAGGCGTGGTGGCTTGGCCCTCGTCGGTGTGGCGAGTCATACGTCCGTAGGCATGTTCGTGGCCTTGCAGCACGAGGTCAACGCCATACTCCTCGATGAGGTCGTTGAACATCCAGCGCTGAATCAGGTTGTTGTTGCCTTTCAGAGAAAAAAGAGGGTGGTGAAGCACCACAATCTTCCAGCGGGCGGTGCTGCGCTTGAGCTGTTCTTCCAGCCATTGGCGCTGAGTGAAGAGGTAAGGAAACTCGCGGTTGCTGTCTAACAAAAAGAACTGCGCGGGACCGTAGTGAAACGTAAACACTTGATTGTCGCCAACCTTCGAGTCGAGATAGTAAGAGTGGATGAGCGAGAAGCGGCGCTCCAGCGATACGATAACCCCTTTCAGGTAATCGTGATTGCCCGTGACACACACCAAAGGCAGGTGCTGAGCCACGCTGTCGAGGTCGCGAAAGGTCTCTGTCCAGTGCTGGTTGGTGGGACGTTCCGTCAGGTCTCCGCCACAAACCAGAAACTCACTCTGTGGGTGTCGGTGGAGAGCCTCACGGAGGAAACGGTTGGCCTCGCCGTAAAGGGTGTCTTGAACATCTCCTACGTAGAGGAACGAGAGGTCGTCGTGCGTCTGTTTGCTGGTAGTGAAATGATACCACTCAGAGGCCTTGCCGTCTGTCACTGCCCGATAGGCATAGCAGGCGTTGGGTTGCAGGTTGCGCAGTCGGGCCACGTAATAAGCAGCCTTTCCGGCACGAGACTCGAAGACTTCGCCATTGGCAGGAATCTGGATGGTGTCGCCATCGGGCAACTGTGCCAGTTCCAGGTGCGACGGGCGCACCATGCTGTCGCCTTGCCAACTCACGTTGCGTGCCCATTCTGTGGAGTCGCCAAAGGTCAGTAGCACCCAGTGAGGTGTGCTGCTGGCGGTATAAGGCTCTTCGTCAGGGTTGTGGAACCATACGTTCCAACGGCTATAGATCCAAGACCCGAGACCCACCAATAGAAGGGTGGCGATGGTCCAGGTTACTTTCCTCTTCATTCTTTTCTGTTTCATTGGTCGCAAAATTACTACTTTTTCTTTGAAAAGTGCCATATTATATCCACTTTTTTGTAACTTTGCACTCGCTTTTAAAGACGAATATTATGAGAAGAACATTCTTTAGATATCCCGTTGTGGGCTTGGTTAGCAATTTATTTGTCATATTCTTACTGTTCACGTTTTGCAGATTGGTTTTCTTGTTGGTAAACTGGTCGCTTTATGCTGATACAATGACGTGGGGCCATGCTGCCAGTCTTTTTGCTGCGGGTCTCATCTTTGATACCACTGCCATTCTTTATACCAATGCGTTGGTTATCTTGCTGATGCTGTTTCCCTTGCATTGGAAAGAGCGGAAAGGATATTACCAAGTGGTGAAATGGATTTACGTGGTTTGCAACTCTGTGGCCATATGGGCAAACCTGTGCGACTGCGTCTATTTCCCATATACGGGAAAGCGAACCACCACCTCTGTATTCTACGAGTTTAGTCATGAGGGTGTAGGCGGAATGACAAAGATTATGGGCGAACAGTTCTTGGCAAACTGGTATCTGGTATTGTTGGCCTTTGCCCTGTCGTGGCTGTTGTGGAAGGTGTTCCGTCCGCAGCAGGTGTCGGCAGTGAAAGCATCATGGCGCTATTACGTCACCCAGACCGTGATACTCGTGGCAGCTGTTCCGTTGGTCATTGCCGGTATGCGCGGAGGCTTCTCGCATGCCGTCCGCCCCATTACCATCAGTAATGCCAATCAGTTTGTGGATCGTCCGGCAGAGACAGGCATTGTGCTGAACACACCTTTCAGCATCTACCGTACGCTCAGCAAGAAACCCCTTGTGACTCCCAGTTATATGAGCGAGGAAGAGGCACTGTCTTTCTATACGCCCATCCATGTGCCCAACGACTCGGTGGCCTTTCAGCCCAAGAACGTAGTGGTGCTTATACTCGAGAGCTGGGGCAAACAGCACATGGGCTACTACAACCAGACCTTGCGTGGCGGTGCTTACAAGGGCTTTACTCCTTTCGTAGATTCGCTGATTGCTCATGGCGCTATCACTTGGAGATATTCTTATTCGAATGGCCGAAAGAGTATCGAAGGAATGCCTTCCACGCTGTCGTCGCTGCCAAACTACGTAGAGCCGTTGTTCCTGACGCCTGCCTCCCTGAACCATATGTCAGGTCTGGCGCGTGAGTTAGGCGAGAAGAAAGGTTATACCACCGCCTTCTTCCACGGCGCTCAGAACAACTCGATGGGCTTCCAGGCTTTTGCCCGTGCCACCGGTTTCCAGCGCTATTATGGCAGAACAGAGTATAACGAGGATCCGCATTTCAATGGCGATAAAGACTTCGATGGCACCTGGGCTATTTGGGATGAAGAGTTTATGCAGTTCTATGTCGCTCAGATGAACAAGATGAAGCAACCCTTTATGACTGCTTTGTTCTCGGCAACCTCGCATACGCCTTTCAACCTGCCCGCACGCTACAAGAACGTGTTCCCAAAAGGCGAGATTCCCCTGCAAGAGTGTGTGGCATATACAGACCACGCCTTGAGACAGTTCTTCAAGGAAGCCAGCAAACAGCCTTGGTTCAAGAATACCCTCTTTGTGTTGACGGCAGACCATAGCAGTTCGCCCATAGACCCCTTCTACAAGACAACATTAGGACTGTTCAACGTGCCTATCATCCTGTATGCGCCAGGCGACGAGTCGTTGCGTGGCTATGACACCCAACGTGTGGTGGAACAGATAGACATCATGCCTACGGTGCTGGCTTATCTTCATTACGACCAGCCTTATCTGGCCTTTGGAAAAGATATGCTGCATACGCCGGCAGAAGAGACGCATGCCCTGCACTGGGTGCCAGAGAGCAATGGCTATGAGTTTGTGAAAGGTCCATACGTGCTGGAGTTCGACGGACAAGAAGTGACGGCAGCTTACCGTTATCGCACTGACTCAGTCTTTAGTAAGAACATACTCATGGAGGTGCCTGCTGACACGCTGCAGCACATGACCAGTCAGATGAAATCCATTATCCAGCAGTACATGTATCGTATGAATAACGATAAGTTGGTGATAGCTCCATCTGCGAAACATCAATAGGATAGGGTGTTTTCCTATTTTTACACGTTATCGTACCTGTTATTCGGATTAATATTCGTATCTTTGCAAACAAATAATATAATTAGAAAAAGAAGATGAAAGAATTCCTGCAAGTATTACGTAGGTTTGTTCCTCCATATAATCGATATCTTGCTGCGTCGGTATTTTTCAATATCATGTCGGCCGTTCTCAATATATTCTCGTTTGCGGCACTGATTCCCATCTTACAAATCCTGTTCCAGACAGGTGAGGCCGATGCTGCGAGTGGCTATATGGCGTGGGATTGGAGCGATGTGCAGACCGTACTGATGAATAACCTGAATTATTTTGTGAATTGCCTGATTCGCGATTACGGTCAGACCACCACACTGTTGTTTATCGGTCTTTTCCTGGCCGTCACCACATTGTTGAAAACGGGCGCCTATTTCCTCACGTCGGCATGTATCGTACCTATCCGTACCGGTGTGGTGCGCGACATCCGCAATCAGCTCTATCAAAAGATAACCTCTCTGCCTCTGGGCTTCTTCTCCGAAGAGCGCAAAGGTGATATCATTGCTCGCATGAGTGGTGATGTGCAGGAAGTAGAGAGCTCTATCATGTCTTCACTCGACATGCTGTTTAAGAATCCCGTGCTGATTATCGCCTATTTCTGCACCATGCTGTTCGTGTCATGGCAGTTGACTCTGTTCACCCTGGTGATTGTTCCTGTGATGGGCTGGGTGATGGGTGTCGTTGGCAGAAAGCTGAAGCGCAAGAGTATCGAGGCCCAGGCCCTGTGGAGCGATACGATGAGTCAGGTAGAAGAGACCTTAGGTGGTCTGCGCATCATCAAGGCCTTCTGTGCCGAAGATAAGATGAACCAGCGTTTCGACCGCATCAATTCGCAGTACCGCGACAATCTGATGCGTGTCAACATCCGTCAGTCGTCTGCCCATCCTATGAGTGAGTTCCTGGGCACCGTGATGATTGTTATCGTGCTTTGGTTTGGTGGCATCCTGGTGCTCAACAACCAAACCATCACCGGTCCTACGTTCATCTACTACATGGTCATCCTCTATTCAATCATCAACCCGTTGAAGGAGTTCTCTAAGGCAGGCTATAATATCCCCAAAGGTCTGGCTTCCATGGAACGTATCGATAAGATCTTGATGGCAGAGAACACCATCGTAGAACCTAAGAACCCCAAGCATATCACGTCGTTTGAACACGAGATAGAGTTCCGCAACGTGTCGTTTAAGTATGCCGACCAGTGGGTACTGAGAAACATTAACCTCGTTATTCCGAAGGGCAAAACCATTGCACTAGTAGGACAGAGCGGTGGTGGCAAGTCCACGTTGGTCGATTTGATCCCCCGTTACTATGATGTGCAGGAAGGTGAGGTGCTGATTGATGGCATCAACGTTAAAGACCTTGGCATTCACGACCTGAGACAGCTGATAGGTAATGTCAACCAAGAGGCCATTCTCTTCAACGACACTTTCCGCAACAACATCTCGTTTGGTGTTGACAATGCCACCGATGAACAGATTGCCGAGGCCGCTAAGATTGCCAATGCCTACGACTTTATCATGCAGAGCGAACAAGGCTTCAATACCAACATCGGCGATCGTGGCGGACGCCTGTCGGGTGGCCAGCGTCAGCGCGTCAGCATTGCCCGCGCCATTCTGAAGAATCCCCCCATCTTGATTCTCGACGAGGCTACCTCTGCTCTCGATACAGAGAGCGAGCGTTTGGTGCAGGATGCCTTAGAGCGACTGATGAAAACACGCACAACGGTGGCTATTGCTCACCGCCTGTCAACCATTAAGAATGCCGATGAGATTTGTGTGCTCCACGAAGGACGTATCGTAGAACGCGGTACACACGATGAGCTTCTTAATATGGATGGCTATTATAAGAAACTGAATGATATGCAATCGCTGTGAAAAATAGACTGAGATATCTGTGCGGATACTATCTTACAACACTTTTCGTATTCTTTGTTGCTAAGATGGTCTTTATGCTTTGCAATGGCGCAGGGCACGATGTTCATGTTGTCGATTACTTCGCCGTTGTCTGGCATGGCTTGACGCTGGATGCCTCAACGGTGCTCTATTTTCTCATCGTTCCCTATCTCTTATCCATGATATCCATTTGGCACATTCTGCCCAAATGGCTTTTCCGTGTTTATAGTGGTGTTGTTGCGTTGGCATTCTCCTTGGCATTCGTAGCAGACACGAGCTTGTATCCGTTTTGGAATTTCAAGCTCGATGCCGTATGCCTGACCTATCTCTCAACGCCCACCGAAGCGATGGCGAGCGTGTCTGTTGGTTATCTGGTGTGGCGTTTCCTCTTGTTGGTCGTCACGGCCATCATCATTTATTGCCTTTACGACAGAATAGCCAAACAACCAACAAAGGTCATCAAGAAAGGCCGTTTTGAGAAGACCATCTTCTCTTTGTTGCTGATACCCGTCATGGTGATAGGCATCCGTGGCGGCGTCAGAGAGTCAACCACCAATATCGGTCAGGTTTATTATTCCGAGAATCAGTTTCTGAACCATTCGGCCGTCAACCCCGTATTCAGCTTCCTCTACTCTTTGAGCCATCAGCTCGACGACCTGTCGCAATACACCTTTTTCGATGAGGCGCAGTGCCAGCAGTTGGTTCAGGATGTCTATACCACTGAGAGCGTATTGACAGATACCCTGCTTAACACCACACGTCCCCATGTCGTGGTCATCTTGATGGAGAGCGCCAGCGAACTGTTTGCCGACGCGATGCCCCATCTGCAGCAACTCAAAAACGAGGGTATCTATTTCGAGCGTTGCTATGGCAACAGCTGGCGCACAGATCGTGGCACGGTCTGCGCCTTGAGTGGCTATCCCTCTTTCCCCTCGTTCTCGGTGATGAAGATTCCCGAGAAGAGTCGCACGCTTCCCAGCATCGCACGTACGCTGAAGGCCGAGGGCTATGCCACCAGTTACCTCTATGGTGGAGACATCAACTTTACCAACATGCGTTCTTATCTGATCTCTACCGGATGGGATAAGATCACCAGCATGGACGACTATTCCCGTGAGCAACAGAACACGTCTCAGTGGGGCGTGCAAGACGAGATTACCTTCGAGACCCTTTATTCGCAAATCACCTCCACGCCAGATCATGCACAGCCACATCTTTGGGGCTATAGCACGTTGAGTAGTCATGAGCCGTGGGATGTACCTACGAAGGTGTTAGACGATGAGGTCAAGAATGCCTTCCATTATTTGGATGCCTGCTTGTTCCAGTTCGTTGAGAAGCTGAAACGTACCCCCCAGTGGGACAACCTTCTGATTGTGCTGGTCGCAGATCATGGCATCAACTATCAGCAGGTCACCCCGTCAACGCCTCTTCAGAAGAACCACATCCCCTTGCTTTGGCTGGGCGGTGCCGTGAAAGAAGCCCGTCGCGTAGAGACACTCTGTAACCAGAGCGATCTGCCTGCCACCTTGTTAGGACAACTGCAACTGTCACATGCCGACTATCCTTTCAGTCGCGATGTGCTGTCAGCCACCTATCAGCATCCCACTGCTGTTCATAACTTCAATAATGCCCAGTGGCTCTATGATGCTTCGGGCGAGATATTGTACGATTTCGATGCCGAACGTGCTCTCATCAGTAACAGCACCGACGCAGCCCATCTTCTCAATGTGAACAAGGCCATCTTGCAAACCACCTCCAAAGACCTGTTAAGCCGATGAAACGATTGTTATATCATATCCTCTATGCCGTTAGCTACGCCATATCGCTGTTGCCGTTATGGTTTCTCTATGGCGTGTCCGACTGCTTCTTCGTGTTGGTTTACCATCTGATAGGCTATCGCAGGAAGTTGGTACGCCGACAGCTCACATCATCATTCCCCGAAAAAGGCGAGGCAGAAATCAAACAGATAGAGCGCCAGTTCTATCATTGGCTTTGCGACTATTTCGTCGAGACCATCAAACTGTTGAGCATCAGCAACGAGACGCTGCTAAAGCATATCGAGTATCGTGGCGTGGAAGAACTCGAGAAAGCTTTCGACAACGGACAGAACTGTGCTGCCATCCTTGGCCACTATTGCAATTGGGAGTGGCTCTCTGCCGTAGGCCTGGCATTCCAACGCTATCCCAACGCGGTGATGGGTCTTATCTACCATCCGTTGTACAACGATGCTTTCAATCAGCTCTTCATTGACCTTCGTTCTGCCCACGGTGGTCTTTGTGTGCCCAAGCAAGATATCTTGCGTCATCTCATCACGCTGAAACGCGAGCAGCGTCGTTCGCTTTTCGGATATATCAGCGACCAAAGTCCTAAATGGGAGAATATGCACCTCTGGGTTGATTTCCTCAACCACGATACCCCTGTGTTTACAGGCGCCGAACGAATCATGCAGAAGATGAACGATGCCGTGTTCTATGTAGATATGCAGCGTCCGCGTCGTGGACAGTATATCTGCACCTTCCGTTTGGTGTCAAGCGAAGCAGCTAAAGAAGAAGAGTTCGCTATCACCCGTCGCTTCTATCAGATGCTCGAGGAAAGCATCCGTCGCCAGCCGCCTTTCTATCTGTGGACACACAACCGTTGGAAGCGCGGCCGTGAGGAGTTCAATCGGAAATACGACGTGATAGACGGTAGAATCATCCGCAAGGAGGCATATAAATAGAAAGGAGGTGGAGGCATGATTAAGTTTCTGGATTTACAGGCTGTCACCCAACTACATGGCACGGAGATACGCGAGGCGGTCAACCGCGTCGTGGAGTCTGGCTATTATCTGCAAGGCAAGGAAAATGCTCGTTTCGAGTCCGACTATGCCCGCTTTATCGGCACACAGTATTGTGTGGGTTGCGGCAATGGTCTCGATGCGCTCATCTGGATCTATCGTGCTTATATCGAGATGGGGGTGATGCAGCCCGGCGATGAAGTCATCGTGCCAGCCAACACCTATATTGCTTCTATCCTCGCACTGACAGAAAATAATCTGGTGCCCGTCTTGGTGGAGCCGCGTCTCGACACGTTGGAAATAGACGATAGTGCCATCGAAGCACGCATCACACCACGTACCCGTTCCGTTCTGTTGGTTCATTTGTATGGGCGCTGTGCCTATACAGAGCAGATAGGACAACTGTGCCAGAAGTATCATTTAAAACTGGTTGAAGACAATGCCCAGGCGCATGGCTGCCGCTTTTCCGACGGACGTCGTACGGGCTCTCTTGGCGATGCTGCCGGTCATAGCTTCTATCCGGGTAAGAACCTCGGGGCGTTGGGCGATGGTGGTGCCGTGACCAGCAACGACCGCCAGCTTGTTGACACCGTCAGGGCGCTTGCCAACTATGGAAGCCAGCGTAAGTATGTCTTTAAATATACCGGGCGCAACAGTCGTTTGGATGAGCTCCAGGCCGCTGTTCTTGCCGTCAAGCTGCACTATCTCGATGAAGATAATGCCCGCCGACAGACCATTGCCGACATCTACAATGCCGAGATCTGCAACCCGCTCATCTCCTTGCCTGTCGCAATGCCCAAAGAGCAGAACGTCTATCACATCTATCCTGTGCTATGCCCGAACAGGGACCAGCTTCAGGCGTATCTGGCTCAGCACGAGATACAGACACTCATCCATTATCCCATTCCACCACATCAACAAGAGTGCTATCGCCAGTGGAAGCACCTGTCACTGCCTGTCACCGAACAGATTCATCGTCAGGAGCTGAGCCTGCCGATCAGTCCGGTGATGACGCCGGCAGACGCTCGTCGTGTTGTTGAGGTGGTAAACCGTTTCAGCGTTTAAGAACCAGTCCCCCGTGTCTGGCAACATCGTGAAAATCAATAAAGCCCATGAGAATAATAGTTAGTCCTGACTACCAGCAACTGAATGAATGGATTCAGCAAGTGCCAAGTCTGTTTGCAGCAGACAAGGGCGAACTGCTGTACAAAGGGCGTAATCAGGTCCGCTTATTTGAGGTCGGTGGCGAGAAACTGGTGGTGAAGCGCTTTAAGCGCAACGACATCATCAAGTCGATTGCCTATACGTTCTTCCGCGATAGCAAGGCGCGCCGTTCCTATGAGAATGCCGTAGCCCTGCGCCAGCGAGGCTTCCAAACACCTCACGAGGTGGCCTATATCGAGCAGCACTTCATGGGCTTCACGACGCAGGTGTATTACATCTGCGCCTATACCGACAGCCAACCCATCCGTCCGCGCCTGATAGAGCAAGACCCCTTCGACGAAACGCTGGCCGTTGCCTATGCTCGCTTTGTAGCCTCCCTCCACGAGGCAGGCGTGTTGCACCGCGACCTGAATCCCACCAATGTGCTGGTCGATAGCCATCTCCGTTTCGAACTGATAGACATCAACCGCATGCAGTTCTTCCACGGTGCTGTTCCCAAAGCCGAGTGTATGGAGAACCTCACCTTGTTCTATTGGCTCACCCCCGCCTATCGCTTCATCCTCGACGAGTATGCCCGTCAGCGCGGGTGGACGCCAGACGATGTGGCCGAGGCTATCCGCGTCAAGGAGCGGCACGACAAACGGTGGATACGTAGAAAAAAGATAACTCATTTTGGCAGATATGAAGTATTACATTGAAGTAGGCACCAACAACAAGGCCAAGCAGGATATCGACGAGATCTGTCGTCGGGAAGGCTTCTGCAACCTCACCCGCCACAACTTCGGCGAGGGTGGGGTAGGGCGATTCCTCACCAAACTGGTCAGCGTGACTAGCATCCTCTGGCGTCTGAAGAAAGATGATATGCTCTTCTTGCAATATCCAGTCAAGAAGTTCTATTTCATGGCATGCACCTTTGCCAAGTGGAAAGGCGCAAAGGTGGTCACCGTCATCCACGACCTAGGCGCCTTCCGTCGTCATAAGCTGACAGCCAGTCAGGAGAACAGTCGTCTGTCAAAGACCGATTTTCTCATTGTCCACAACCCCACCATGCGCGATTATCTCATTGAGCACGGCTTTAAGGGTGGCATCCATTGCCTACAGATTTTCGATTATCTCTCCGACAGTCAGAACCACCAGCAGGCTCAGACCACCCCAACCGTCGTCTATGCCGGTAACCTGGGCCGTTGGCGCAATGCCTTCCTCTATCTCTTAGAGCCCGTTATGAAGGGATGGCAAATGGAACTCTATGGCAAGGGATTCGATGACCAGGCCAACACCAATGCCTCTTTGCACTATCATGGTTTCATGGCCAGCGACGATTTCATCGCCACTGCTCAGGCCGACTTCGGTCTGGTGTGGGATGGCGACTCGCTCGACGAGTGTACAGGCGATTGGGGCACCTACCTGCGCATCAACGACCCCCACAAGACCTCCTTCTATCTGCGTGCCGGCATCCCCGTTATCGTGTGGAGTCAAGCCGCTATGGCACCTTTTATCGAAGCTCAGAAAGTAGGCATCAGCGTTGACTCCCTGTCTCAGATCAGTGACCGACTTGCGCAGCTCAGTCCTTCAGACTACGAAACGATGCGACGCCATGCTGCCGAGATGAGCCGTCGTCTGAACGAAGGCTATTATATCAAACAAGGATTAGCTGCTGCCAACGAATACCTCAAGCAACATGTATAAAGTAAGATTCATGCCCTATCGCGATGGTCTCGCCACCATCATGCACCGTCAGACCCCCGGTCACAACCTGCGTTCTCAGGACGGACGCTATGAGTTCTGTCTTGACGACTCCTTAGACGAAGCCGATTTCTGGGTGGTTCAGGGAAAAGGCGTGCGCGACCAGCAGACCTGTCGTGTGGCGCCCGAGAACACCATCCTGCTCACCACCGAGCCCCGTTCTGTGCTTGTCTATCCCCAGCGCTATATCGACCAGTTCGGTCTGGTCATCTCTTGTCAGGAGCAGATGCACCATCGCCATGTGCAGTATGGTCCTGCCATTCTGCCTTGGTTTGTGGGCTATCAGCCGGCACCGCCTTCGGCAGGCATCCCCTATACTTATTCGCAGGACTATGACTCTCTCTCACAACCGTCAGATCCCGCCGAGAAGACCAAGCTCATCTCGGTGATCACCAGCAACAAGGCCTTCACCCGTGGCCACCTGGATCGCATCAAGTTTGTAGAGAAGCTCAAAGCCCGTTTTGGCGATCAGCTAGACATCTTCGGTCGCGGATTCCGTTCCTTCGACGATAAGTGGGATGTGCTGCGTCCTTATAAGTATCACATCGCTATCGAGAACTCGTCAGAGCGCTATTACTGGACCGAGAAAATCAGCGACTGCTACCTCACAGGCACCTTCCCTATCTATCACGGTTGTACCAATCTGGCCGACTATTTCAGTCGTGATGCTTTCGAACCCATAGATATCCGTAAGCCCGAACAGGCCATACGCATCATCGAGCAGCAGCTTCAGGCACAGCGCTACGAGCAGTCCGTGGCAGCGCTCGACGCCATGAAGCAGCGCGTGCTGGGCGAGTACAACATGTTCGAGTACGTGGCACGCCTCTGCGACCAGATGAATCCTGATGCGCCCAAGCAGACGGTCACCATTCATCCCTGCAAGTCGGGCATGGACTGGCGCAACATGGTGCATTATGCCTTTAGCCAGAACTACTATAAGCTACAAACAAAATTGCATTTTTTAAGATATGGAAACCAGTTACAATCCAAATGAGCAGGCTCTGGCGCTGCACGGTGACCGTGTTGACGAAGAGACCCGTCTGGTGCAAGCCCGCCTGTTGAACATACTGAAAGCGATAGACAAAGTCTGCCGCGAACATCATCTCACCTACTATCTGCTGTGTGGCACCATGTTGGGTGCCGTGCGTCATGGTGGATTCATTCCCTGGGACGACGATGCCGACGTCGGTATGCCTCGCGAGGACTACGACACCCTGTTGGCGCATGCCGACGAGTGGATGCCCGAGGGCTACGAAGTGGTAAGCGGTGGCCGCACCGAGGGCTATCCTTATCCTTTTGCACGCGTGCAGGAAGCCGGTTCCACTTATCGCATGCACCGCAGTTATGATTTTGTAGGCGGCCTTCCTATCGACTTGTTTCCCCTTGATGGTATGATAGAAGATTGCGGTGCCCGTCGCCGTCATTATGCGCGTTATAAGATGTGGTGGAAACTGTTGTATTTCACCCACACCGATCCCTATAAGCACGGTCGTGGTTTCCGCAGCATGATTACTTTGCTGCTGCGCCGTTTGTTCAAGCCCGACTATGTGCATGCCAAGCTCGACAAGGTGCGCCGTCAGTGGCGTATAGCCGACAGTCCGTTGCTGGCCGATCACGACTATCGTCCGGAAAAGGGTGCCATGCCCAAGGAGTGGTATGGCGAGCCCGTCCCTGTTAAGTTCGAAGATTGTATGCTGATGGGCGTGTCAAAGCCCGATGAGTATCTCACGCATCTCTATGGCAACTACATGGAGATTCCCAGCGAGATACCCCCACGCAACTATCGCTTCCTCGACTTAAACAAGCCATGGAGGGAATATGTTGCAGAACAAAAGAAATAGTGTTTCGTGCGAAGTGCAACTACGCTACTTCACACGTCCGAAAGTTTTAATGCTCACATACTTGCGCCACAGGTTCAGCTTGCGCTTAGCAGGCACACCGTGGCGCTTGATGTATTCTGCCACGCCTTGCAGCATGCGTTCAGCACAGTGACCGTCGGTGTAAGGGTCGTAGTTGGCAATGATCCATTGGCGCTTCTCTGTCAGCATCTGACTGTTGAACACTTCGTCGTAGGCGGCTGTCAACAGACCGACGTCGTGGATGTCTTTCCAGTAGGGGTCCTGACTCACGGTGTCCACCGTGATGACGGGCTTGTCCAGCAGCAGCATCTCGTAGATGGTCGAAGACGTGTCGCTCACCATGGCGTCGGCCATCAGCATATACTTGCTCACGGCGAAGTCATCCTCAAAGACGATGTTCTGATGACTGGCAGCCAACTGCCTGTATTCCTCCACCCATTCCTGGCGGGTCAGCGGATGAAGCTTTATCAGCAGCAGCACCCTCTTCTCGTCAACCAGTTTTACCAGTGCCTCTTTAATCTTTGGCAGCGATGTCAGGCGGGGCGAGAACGTCGGCGCATACAGCACGATGCGTTCACACTGATGCCTCTTTAGCAGCTCCTCTCGCTCCTGGTCGAAGTCATGCCGATGGCTCGCTATCCAGTCTTGGCGTGTCCAGCCCGTCTCCAGCACCTCAAAATCGCGGTACTTCTTCTGCAGTTTCAGAAACTCCTCGGTGAAGTAGCGGCCCTGCGTCATGTAGATGTCGAAGTAGTTACGGATATGAAACTGGTCGCGCTTCTCGGCTGCATAGCCATGAAAGATGCTGCACTTCACGCCGCTCAGGTAGTAAGGCACAATGTTGCCCGGTGCAAAGACAGCATCGGGATGGAAATCATAAGCCTCCTGCATGGAATGCGTCCAGCGCACCTCGTCCTTCAGTGGAAAGACAGGTATCTTCTTCTGGTGCACATACCACAACACCTCGTGTCCACCTTGGCGGTCAGCTTCTGCTTGCAGTGGTCTGACGATATCCACGGCATATTTGTTCTCACAGAATAGCAGTATCTTCATGTTCAATAGCTATTTGATGATTTTCTTCCAGAGTCGTTGGAATACCGATTTGCTGTATTCCTTCTGAATCTCGGGCAGCACGTCGCGATAGTCGCGATGCGCGTCGATAATCAGTTGTCCATGCATTGTGGGGTCTTTGAGCGGTATCATATAGTCTTCACCGTATTGAATGGTGAGATAGGTGTCCCATCCCACGGGCACAGGCACTTTGATATCCTCAAAGTCCAGCCAGAGTGTCTTGTCGTAAATCTCCTTAGGATAGACCAGCGATTTGCCGGTGAACGACAGCTCGCCAACGTATTTGTTCGATTCCACGGGGAACTGGCGGTACTGGTCTTCTGCTTCACGGAAGATGGTACTCCAGCCACGTTTCTTGACTGCATGGCGGGCGCGCCACTTACGTCCAATCAGTCCGATGCGTCCCGATGCCCAGATACGTGTGTTCTTCGCTTTCAGAAAGCGCAGGATGCGACGGCTCCGTTTCAGCGCATTGTCAACGCTTGCGTCGTCCATGGGAATACCATCGATGGGAAACACATCGATAAAGATGCCTTGGTGGAATGGCTGAAAGCAGTCGCTGGGACGAATGGCCGTTGTGCCATCCATTCGCAGTTGCGCATGACTGCGATAATAGTCGGTGTCGCTATATGCTGTCTGATAGAAATAGGGATGCTCGAACTCCTGTGCCGCAATCTCGTTCAGGCGGTCGTAGTCCTCTCGCATCATCGCTACGTCGATATCATCATCCCAGGGTATAAAACCCTTGTGGCGAACAGCGCCCAGCATGGTGCCTCCGTCCACCCAGCAACGCAGGTTATGACGGTTGCACACATCTATCAGCTTCTGCAGCAGGTCAAGCTGTACCTGCCAGAGTTCTTTCAATGTCTCGTCAAGTTCGTAACCCGGTTTTTCTATTATTTCGTGCATGGCTAACCTTAATTTTGCTGCAAAGTTAATCATTTTTTCATAGATATGGTCCAGTGTTCAAAAAAGTTTTGTATTTTTGCAGTGAACTTTTCGTAAAACGAAAGCAGAGATGAATAATAACAATACAGACCCCACCCCCTGCCCCTCCCCTACAAGGG